>JAYTPG010000029.1:0-7232 GCA_043747375.1 Candidatus Kaiserbacteria bacterium
CTTTCCGAAGTGAACGCATGGACCACACGCTTTGGAGTACAAAACAATATCGGAACGAATGCTCGTGTGGACCGAGTGTATGTGGTGGTGGGGTATACGCTACAAAACGTATGTCAATTGGGTTTCGATCTCTCGTGGAACGGAGGCACGAACTGGTCGAATGAAAAAACACAAAATCTCTCAGGAGCAGAGACAACTTACCTTCTCGGAAATTCGACAGATAAGTGGGGAACACACACATGGGTACCAGCCGATTTTTCGAACGCAAATTTCCGAGCACGCATACATTCGATTAGCCCCGGCACTTCGTGTTCCCCGACTGCGATAAATCATCTAGATTGGTTCCAAGTGAAAGCTCATTACACGCAAACAACCGATCCAGTGCAAGCGTCACTCAATGCGTCAGACGCCGCAAAACTCGATGGGGTAGACATATTCACGATTTTTTTTGGAACCGAAGCTGCAGGGTATTCGGGCAGTGAACTTCTCGCTAATCTCGCCAGTGGTTCGACGGCTGTTACTTATAACAGCGTCACGCATCAAAATGGCTCGCTTGCGCAGGCGGGCGGCGTAACAACCGCAGACACAGGTTTTGTAGCTGCCGCAAGTAGCACCGCGCCGAATCAATGGACCAATCAGACTCGTGCGTTTGGGAGCGACAACACGTATGCAACGGACATGGTGAATGGTCATCAGCAGGGTTACTCGTCGTTTGCGTTCAACGTGCCGCCAACTGCAAGCATTTCCGGAATCTCGCTTTCAGTAGAAGCAAAATCTTCTGATGCAACTGGTTGTCAAGTCGGCGCAGAAATATCAAATGACAATGGGCTGACGTTTTCAGTCGCAGGCGTAACGGCGAACCTTAGTGGAACGGACGTGGTGTACACATTGGGCACCGCGACAGCCTTGTGGGGTAAAACCTGGACCGCTGCTGATTTCATCAGCGGCAAATTTGTTGTGCGCTTACAAGATATCGATCCGGGGAATTCATGTACGAACGGCTCAACACTTTCAGTCGATCAAATACGTGCGCGGGTCTACTACGCGGTCAACACCGAAAACGGCGACGGAGACAATTTCTTTGTCGCCCCGACATCTTCCGACATGCAAGGAATTTTCAACTTCATTGGAAACCAAGTGTGTCCGGCCGCATCGAATCCTGCTCAAACTCCTCCGCCAACGCAAGGAGGAATTTTGGTGGTAACACAAGTCATCAATAACGAACCGGTAAACACTGGCACATCAACCGCGCCCGACTTCAATGCAGTGGTTACTGGAACAAACGTTTCTCCCGCAGCTTCGTTCGCGGGCTCGACCGCGGGCGTAGTGGTAACCGTAAATCCGGGGGTCTACAGCGTAAGCGCGATAGCAAAAAACGGTTATACGCAGTTTCTGACACCGACCTGTTCATCGACAGATGGAGGAAATATTGCGGCAGGGGAGGCTCGAGTTTGTGTGATCACCTACGATGACATTCCACCCCCGCCACCGCCTCCAAACCTTACTATTAACCCAGGCACTTGGCAGGAAACGCCAGTGGCGCAGCCCTAGTGGGCAGTACTTGCGCTCGAGTCGAATGTATGGTACAATAGGAAGATAGAGGTGTTATTAATTATTTATATATTCATATAAAAAATATGAAAAAGGGGGCTAACACAAGTGTTCGAGGATTCACACTCATTGAAATCCTCATCGTTATTGGCATCATCGCGATCTTGGCGGCTATCGTCATCGTTGCGATCAATCCGGCGAAACAATTTGCGCAGGCTCGAAACACGCAGCGTGAGTCTGGGGTCAACACAATCCTTAACGCGATCGGTCAGCGTCTTTCCGACAACAAAGGCGTATTCGCAGGAACATTTAATGTAGGTGGGACAAATTACACCTGTGGACCAATTCCTTCCGGCTCCACTACTACCGTGACGAGCACCATGGCGGGCGACACAACAACTCCAACGGGAAGTCTTGGTTGTCTTCAGCCAACATATGTTGCGACCTTGCCTCGAGATCCAGACCCAACGGTATCTGCTCCCTCAACAGGCTACGATGTAATCGTTAGTGCAACAGGCCGAATTACGGTTTGTGCGAGTCTCGCTGCAAACGAAACCGCGCTTCCAAGTCCAGTCGCCATCTGCGTCACACGATAAGTAGAATTCTCAAGTCAAACAAAACCCCTCGCGAGAGGGGTTTTGTTTTATTTTGAACGGTTGCAAATGCGAGCAGAATATACTTTATGACAGTTGTTGAAGGAGATCGTCGATTATATGCAGCGTTTCCTCCGGGCCGCTTGTTTGGTGGATCTGGATGCCGGTTGGAATCACAACACGATCATTGCCGCCCTCGTAAAACGCGTCACCGACATACAAGATTTCCGATGTGGGGACGTTCAGGCGTTCTGAGAACCATTTGACGCCATATGATTTGTTGATTCCTTTTTTGGTGATGTCGATGGTCGTCATGCCACCAATAAGAACTTCGACGTCGGGCACTTTTGATTCAATCAGCGCCTTAAGCTTCTTTCGCTTGCTTTGATCAGGATCCCACGCTTTTTTTTCCTCAAGTGAAGCATCGAGACCAATCGCGGCATACGCAATCTGAGTGCCGCGGTCCAAAATCCTTGACTCGAATCGTGGGTCAATGATGTCCGCTTCGTGAGATGCTTCGGTAAGTGCGCTCGTAATACGGGCTCGTTCGTCATCGGTCAGAAGGAGATTGTATTCCATCTTCCACGCTCCATTTTCCCATACGTGGCACTGGGACGAACTATTTGGGAAGACGTAGAAATTTTCAATGTGAGATGAGACCGAAAGGGGGGTTAAAAACTGCTCCTCGATGCGCGGCCACCCGGCTGCCGTAATAATGCCGATGGGGAATTTTTCTAAAAGACGTGAGAGCCTTTCTACCATTTCTGGTTTAGGCGCCTGAAAGCTTTCAGCGAGCGTGTCGTCGAGATCAAAAAGAATGGCACGAGCGGTTTGCATCAAAAGACACTATCACAGATGGGTCTTTATCGAAAGAAAAAGAAACTTCTGCATGGTAAAATTTGACGGGGTTACATTTCATGCGTGCCAGAATTTTAATGTTTGGATGGGAATTTCCACCGCACCATAGTGGTGGTTTAGGGGTCGCGTGTTATGGGCTCACTCGAGCGCTAAGTGCGCTCGGCCTCGACATCATATTCGTAATGCCAAAGAAGTTGGATGTCGGCGTTCCCTGGGCGCGTTTTCTTTTTGCCGACATGCCCAAAATTGATGTGCACGCGGTTAATTCTCCAATTACTCCATATTCAACCGGAGGCTCGCGCGCGTGGCAATCTTCGAGCTCTGTAAGTTACGGATGGGATCTGTACACCGAAGTTCTTCGATATGCCGCGGCAGGCAAACAGATTGCCCTAGAGGAATCGTTCGACATTATCTATGCCCATGACTGGCTTTCATTTGGTGCGGGGGTCGCTGCGAAAGCGGCAACTGGCAAGCCGCTTATCGTCCATGTCCATGCAACTGAGTTTGATCGTTCGGGAGGTGCGGAAAGCATTAATCGCGACGTGTATGCGCTCGAGAAGGAGGGAATGGAGAAGGCGGACGTGGTTATCGCGGTCTCCGATTTTACTAAGACTATTCTTGTGCGGGAGTACGGAATACCGGAATCAAAGATTCGTGTGGTGCATAATGGAATCGATGAGGCGACTCTGCCCGCAGGCAACACGATGCTGCCCAGACTTCGACAATTGAAACAGGCGGGAAACAAACTTGTTCTTTTTCTTGGCAGAATCACGCTTCAGAAAGGACCGGATTATTTTATTCGAGTGGCGAAGCGGGTTTCTGAAAAGAATTCGAATGTAATGTTCGTGGTCTCGGGCTCGGGAGACATGGAAGGTGAAATGATGTCTCTCGCTGCCCGACTCGGCATAGCTGACAAAGTGTTTTTTACAGGATTTGTCGAAGGCTCAGAACGGCATGAAATGTATCGTGCCGCAGATCTGTTCGTCATGCCATCCGTCTCAGAACCATTTGGCATTACCACACTTGAAGCCATGAAACTTGGGGTTCCGGTACTCGTCTCGAAGCAATCTGGCATCGCTGAAGCGGTTCGTCACGCGCTCAAGGTGGATTTTTGGGACATAGACGAAATGGCAAACAAAATACTTTCTATTGTCGGTTATCCAAGTCTCTCTCTCACTCTGACCGAAAACGCATCGAAGGAAGCCGAAAAGCTTACCTGGCTCGAAGCCGCACAAAAGGTGGACATCATCATGCAAGATCTTTTAATAGTGCGGTAGAATAGGAGCATGCGTTCTGTCTGTTTTTATTTTCAGGTTCACCAACCATATCGGGTAAAGAAATATCGGGTGTTTGATATCGGAAATGATCCCGAATATTTCAATGATCGAAGCGAGAGCGACTTAAACAATCGCCGCATTGTCGAAAAGGTTGCACGTAAGTCATATATCCCGACCACGAAGTTGATTTTGGAACTTTTAAAAAGACATCCCGAGTTTCGCGTGAGTTTTTCGTTCTCGGGGATTGCGCTTGAACAGCTTGAGCGCTATGCGCCGGAGGCGCTCGCGCTTTTTAAAGATGTAATAGACACGGGACGCGCTGAAGTTTTGGGCGAGACCTACTACCACTCTCTTGCATTTTTCTATTCAAAACCCGAATTCGAGAGACAGGTTGGAAAGCATCGTGACACGATCCAGCGGCACTTCGGAGTGTGGCCACGAGTCTTCCGAAACACCGAGCTTTCTTACCGAAATGATCTGGCTGAATGGGCCGAAAGCGCAGGGTACCGTGGGGTTCTTGCTGAAGGGTGGGACCCGGTCTTAGGGTGGCGTAGTCCTAATTATGTCTATAAGCCGTCGGGCACTCAAAACATTCGTCTCCTTCTGAAAAATTATCGCCTGTCAGATGACGTTGCGTTTCGCTTTTCGTCACAAGACTGGAGTGAATGGCCGCTTACTGCAGAAAAATTTGGCTCTTGGATTTCTTCCGCTGAAGGAGACACGATCAATCTTTTTATGGACTATGAAACCTTCGGTGAACACCAGTGGGAAGATACGGGCATATTTAATTTCCTGGAGCATCTCCCAAACGAGGTATTCAAAAACCCACATCTCACCTTCAAGACTCCTTCTGAGGTAATCGCCGCGTATGAGCCAAGAGACATCGTTGATATGCCGCACATTGTTACGTGGGCGGACACTGACCGTGACCTCACCGCGTGGGTGGGAAACCCCATGCAAGAAGCGGCTATTACGGGTATTTATGAGATGGAAGACAAGGTACTCCTCGCGAATGACCACAAACTTCTCGAAGATTGGCGAAAGCTGCAAACCTCGGATCATTTCTATTATATGTGTACCAAGTGGTTCGCCGACGGCGACGTGCATGCGTATTTTTCCCCGTACGAATCTCCATACGACGCCTATATTGCGTACATGAACGCTGTTTCCGACCTTCGTCTTCGGCTCGACCGCCGTACAAAATAGAATATGCGATTTGAAGTTAGAAAAGGTAACTGAATATGTCCCGATCAATCATTCTTTCGAATGGTGAATTGTGTGTGGCGCTCGACAACCATGCCCAAGTGAGAGACATCTATTTTCCGCACGTCGGTCTTGAAGACCATGTGCGAGGGCATTACATTCACCGCGTTGGTGTGTGGGTAGAAGGGGCGATCAGCTGGCTTTCAGAGGACCCCGAATGGAAAATCGATGTCGGCTCTGAAAAGGAAGCTTTGCAAAGCAAGATCGTGGCGACGCATGCCCGACTGCAACTTGAGTTACATTTTTCAGATATTGTGTACAACGAATTGCCTATCTTTGTACGAAGAATTGAAATCACAAACCGTGCCGAAAGAAATCGAGAAATACGGCTTTTCATGGGGCATCAGTTTGAAATATATAAGTCTCATGGCGGTGACACGGCATACTATGATCCGGAAACGCACGCGATCGTGCACTACAAAGGTCGCCGCGTCTTCTTGATGAGTGGGACCATCGATGGCGAGCCGTTTCAAGACTTTGCGACGGGACTCGCCAATTTTGGTGGCCACGAAGGAACGCATCGTGACGCTGACGATGGAGTTCTCTCAAAAAACCCAATAGAACACGGTCCTGCAGACTCGGTTCTCGGCCTCTACGGCGTGTATGCGCCGCAACAAACAAGGCGGATTTTCTACTGGCTTTGTGCGGCCGAAACCATTCCCGATGCGCATGTTCTAAACACCTACGTTATTTCTAAAACTCCTGCCCATCTTCTTAAATCTGCAGGCGATTTCTGGAAAGCGTGGGTAAACGCCTATAACTGGAGTTTTTATGGACTCATCCCTGAACACATCTCGCTTTTTAAGAAGAGTCTGATGATCATTCGCGCGCACGTTGACGCTGGCGGCGGCATTCTTGCGTCGGTGGATTCGGATATGTTGCAGTATGGACTCGACACATATTCATATGTCTGGCCGCGCGATGCTGCATATACTGCGATGGCGCTTGATCAAGCAGGCGACATAAGTGCCGCAAGAAGATTCTTCGAATTCGCGAAAGAGGTGGTCTCAGAAAAAGGCTATTTCATGCATAAGTATTTACCCGATCGCTCTCTCGGCTCTTCATGGCATCCGTGGGTAAGAAACGGGCGATCGGAATTGCCGATTCAAGAAGACGAAACCGCCCTGGTGCTCGTTGCACTGCAAGAGCACTTTTTGCATAGTCACGATGTGGAATTTCTCGAGCTTATGTACCAACCCTTGGTTGAAAACACAGCCGCGTTTATGTGTGCACACCGAGACCCTGTAACCAAATTACCCCTCGCTTCGTACGATCTATGGGAGGAAAAGCGCGGAACCTCGACCTTTACCTCAGCGAGCGTGTATGGTGCACTTATTGCCGCTGCCGAGCTGTCCAAAGTGCTTGGAAAGAAAGATAATGAGGAGAGATATCGAGCCGCGGCGGAAGAAATTAAAGAGGGGATACTCACTCATTTATGGGACGACAAGCAGGGGATTTTTGTAAAGCTTATTAATCGCGAAGGTGCTTCTACAACGATCGATTCGACGCTCGACATGTCGAGTGCGTACGGAGTGTTCTCTTTTGGCGTTCTACCACCAAATGATCCTCGGCTTGTACGCGCATTCGAACAATCGGTTCGCCGACTGAGTCACGGTATTCCCTCAGGGGGCCTGGCGCGGTATGAAGGAGATCAGTACTATCGTTTGGATTCAGAGTCTGCGGGGAATCC
>JAYTPG010000030.1:0-5008 GCA_043747375.1 Candidatus Kaiserbacteria bacterium
CAATGGGAGCAATTCGATTTGTCTTAGGGATCGTGCATGAGGAATACAAACGTGCGGCAACCTATTTCTCCCACCGCGGCGCACAAACGCGCTCCATTAATTATGGTGGGTCACGCTCACATACGTATATGAACATGCTTAAATCGGCGCGAAGCTTGCGCGAATTTCGAGCCGCGCGAAAAGACTTTTTGAGCCGACACGTAAAATCTGAATCCGCACACGACGAATACGGTGGGGTGCTGCGTATTCTGGGCCGACGACTGGCGTGGATTCCCCTCCTCGGCACATGGCTAGAAAATAAAGTCCGCGAAGACGACAGAGCAATGCGCGAGGCAGAATTTCGCTACCCTGAAAACCTGACTCGACATTACGCCAAAGATGATGGCTCTATTTCTACCGACAGACAGGCATGATCGCTGAGCAAAGTGTGCAGCATTTCTTTCTCTCTAACTCGAAAATTATTCCCCATTGCAAGCCAGTCAATTTTTGACTTAAACACAAGCCTTCCCCCTGTTACATCCATATTGGAGAAAGGGTCAACAAGCTCTTTCGACGCGAGCCACTCACGCATCGACAATACTTCGGTGGAGTCATACTTGCCGCTCAGTGAAGCCGATATCGTGCCTGTAACATTATTAAAGTCTCCCATTAATATTAGTGACTGAGGCGGTATATTATGTATTGCCGTCTCGAGCTGTGTTTTTCGATGCGCCCAATTTGAGCGCCATAGCTCTGCATGCATCGCCACACACGTGATAATTCCAAATGGAGTTTCGAGGGTGGCGATCTGGGCTTTTCGAGAACCGCGGCGCGGCTGGAATAATTCAGGAACCCATGTAGATCCGTCATATCGAAGAGTTGATGTAGTGGGCAATTCTATCGAATGGTATTCAACAATAGGGAGACGAGTAAAAAGTGCGTTCCCTATCTCTCCACCACCGGGACCCCCCCAGGGAATCACAGTCCTCCAGACACTTTCGATTTCGTCGAATTCTTTGACATATTTCCCCGGCATCTTCAGTCCTTCTTCAATGAGAGAAAACATGTCGACACCTTTAGTTCGTTTGACTCCGCGATCCAGCTCATAAAGCGCGTATACGTCCGCATTTAAATTTTTCAAGAATGCAACGGTTTCATTCGGATGATATCCGCGTTCTATGTTCCAGCTAACTATTTTCACTTGGCGATTATAACAGTCTCTAGATGCACGATACTGCTCCGCGATTCGCCAAACCAAAAGTACCCGATACAATATCGTCATGCCTGAAGAAACATTGCCTGCAGATAAAGGACTCGCAGCAAGAGAGCGTGTCGCCTGGCAAGGAATGCGCGTCGTCATAGACTCGCTCGAACACTATAAAGCGCTCGGGTTCGAATACCGTGTCGTGGGAGGTACCGCTCTTGGAGCGTTCACAAATAATGGATACAGCCCAGTGCGTACGAATGGTACCGTGCGCGACATAGACATAATCGTGATGAGCGACCCAGAGAAAGTTCTTCCAGCACTCAAGAAGGAGCTCAATGATCACTCGGGTGATACTCGATTGCCTCCTGTAGAATTCAATGTTGTTCCTGAGCACGGTGAGCTTTCGCCGCTACAGATGCTTGGAGGGTTCAAAAAACTGAGGGTGGTGGATATGCACTTTCGTTTCGTGAAATATTGGTACCTGTACCAAATCAATTATTGCGGATGGAACGTGCACGACTAACTGCTTATGGTCAAGAAATTTATTTTGACAGCTTTTCACCCAGTACCCTTCTGCATCTGTATCTAAAGCGAGTTGGCTCGCTTAAACATAAAGATTTAGAAAAAGTTCGTGCATTTGCTAAGAGCATATCTCGCGATGGTCAATTTTCTTTTTCGAAAGAACATGAGCCATATCGGGTATTCCACGATTTCGCAAATCAAGTGCGTACTCAATATCCAACGTACTCAGCATTGGTACAGACCTATAATCTTTTAGACGAGATGGTTTTCAATGGCTTAATAAGTCACAAAATTATTCCTCGCTGGATTTGGGATCTTATAATAAACAACAAATAGTAGTCTCAAATATCGATTTTTATTTACACATATAGGGACGCAACCCCCGACATACTAAACCTTCTTTATTTGAGAGTTTCTGCGTATTCCTTAAAATTTTCAAGAATCGCTTGCCAACCGCTTTTTTGCATTTCGACAGGGTTTATCTTTTCAGGATCAAATGAAACAGTGACACCCGTACTTTCCCAGACTTTTTCGAATTTTACTGTAGCTTGTCGTTTATCTTTTCCATCCATCGTATAAGCAATGAGTTTGAGCGGGGTCACTTTCGTGTATTTCCCGCCAAAATCGAAGCCCTCGTCGCCATTCTTGGATTCCATTCGTGCTTCAAATCTGCCGCCGACTCGTAAATCATTTTCTGCGCTTGGACATCTCCAATCGCTCGAAGCAAAATTCCACTTCACGATGTGCTTGGGATTAGTGTAGGCGTCCCATACTTTCTTTATGGGTTCGTCGACCAGTACCTGTACTGTAATCTGTTTTGCCATGTGCTGATTATACCAAAAGTAAAAATCCGCCTTTCGGCGGATTTTTTTAACTCGTACCCTCGATTACATCCCCATGCTGCCCAATTCGGCCAAGTCGACGGTAGCACCCGGCATTTTCATGTGAGGGTTGTCCGCAAGAATAGCGAGTGCCGCTTCTTTTGACTCAGCTTGTAACACTGAATAGCCCATGATGTCGTTACTCATTTCTGTAGCTCCACTAGCGGAAACTTGCGTATTTTTTCCTAGTGGTGCGCCCATGTCGGCCATGTCGGCTGTGTGATTCTTCATCCATGCACCCCATTCAGCCATTCCATCTTTGCGCTGTTCGGGTGTCGATTCCGCCATAAACTTCTTCACCGCTTCTAAATCCATTCGGTACAAAGCTAAGAATTTTTTCATATCGCTTCACAATTATTTACTGAATATGAGGTCAGTATACTTCTTCAGTCATGAAGAAGCCAATAAACTACCTCGTCAGCTTGCTGCGAGGTATTGTATTTTTGAGAACAGTTGGTTCTGAGCGCTCGTCCGCCAGAGGGCGGACTCACTGCACTCCTCCACGGGGAACCGAACGTGGTTCCCCGACCCCCTCCACTCTTTCGCATTCATCCCCGCAGCTGTGCTGTGGGGAATTCTGCGTAAATATTAGACCTTCGTGTTTCAAGGCGAAATTTTACTAGCAAATTCCTGTGCTTATGCTCCCATAGATTCCTTTTTCTTTTTTTCGAACGTGTTCAGTGCGGTGAATCCTAAAAATGGAAAGATTGCGAGGATGAGGAGTCCGAGCGCCGTCGCAATTGGTGGAAAACCGATCATTTCCATGTCGGCAATTCCAGCCAGTACCAAAAGGATGGTTAGCACTGCGGTGACGCGGAATTGCTTTTCGCCCGCGAGCCAAGCAGTCGTGCATCCGCCTTCAAACGCACCCACCGCCCAACCCAAAAACACCAGAATGTATGCGGTCCCCGGGAGAGACGCGGTAAATGCTTGTAATGCCGCTGTGTCGGTCGGATTAAGTCCTGCAGGCAATGGGAAAATATAGTGGTTAATCCATTCAAAAATCAGCATACTGACGCTCGCCACAATAAGCCCGGCCACCACGGGCCAAACCCAATGCTTGAAGATGTTCATGCCGCCACTGTATCACCAAATACAGGCGTCTTGGAGGGTTTCCCGCTATTCCATCTCTTTACTTTTGTAACGCTTGACCTGATTTACCAATCACGACACCTACCGTTCCGCCAACTAAGAGACTTCCTGCGATATCTACTATGCGAGGCGCTCGAGCGTTTGAAGGAAGTTTTTATTTGTAAAGAGCGCTCGCATATCTCAACATTAGAAGCCCAGCATCGCAGAAAGTTTTTTGAATTCTTCCTGTGTCATGTCTGCTGGCACTACACAAATAAACTTACGTCCGTTTAATTCAGCTTTCACATGGTTATATCCGCTCTCGTGCTACAACCCCACAAGCCCTTGACGAGCGATGTTTCCCTCATCCAAACTATCGCGTTCCGTTTTCAATGCGCCCCCCTTCTTCTTACGCGTCGTTACTTTCACGGACCAATTTGCCATTTTTGTTGGATCCGTTCCATATTTCTCGTAATCGTTAACGACCTTTAGTACTCGTGACTTATATACTCCTGGTGACGAGGCACTTAGCTTCGATTTATTTTTCTGAGAGAC
This sequence comes from Candidatus Kaiserbacteria bacterium, assembly GCA_043747375.1. GTDB lineage: Bacteria > Patescibacteriota > Minisyncoccia > Phycocordibacterales > UBA2100 > UBA10103. Next base: position 4,216 of record JAYTPG010000030.1, read on the forward strand.
ACTCTGACTGAGTTGATTAATATTTTCTCTCACTTTCTCTATGGATTTTTTCTCTTCTTCGTTCAATTCGCCTTCAAACATCCTCAGGGCCGCCTTGAGTCCAAATGCAGTGTTGGGCGGATACTTCCTGTTCTTAACAGCATCGTCTACAAAGCCGGGCAACTCACTAAATTTTGTCATAATGGTTCTAATTTTTTCTGATCTGGTAATATGTCTATATCAACTTTACGGATAGATGGTTGTCAAGTCTAATACATTGACTTCCAATCATGGCTCAATATAAGCTTTTTCTGGGCTATCTTCACCGTCTATCCGCAAATCCAAAGCGCATGGAAATGTTATGAGACGGTTAATATATCGATTAGAAAAGATTCTTTGGATATAAGAAAACCCGCCTTTCGGCGGGTTTTCTTAGCTTATTTCTTAGATAAGAAATTACGCAACGATCTTCGTCACAACGCCTGCGCCCACTGTCTTACCGCCCTCGCGGATAGCAAAACGCATGTTGTCTTCCATGGCGACAGGTGCCACCAATTTCACTTTGAAAGTGACAGTGTCGCCTGGCATAACCATTTCTACACCTTCCTTCAAGGTCACTTCGCCAGTCACGTCCGTTGTGCGGACATAGAACTGTGGCTTATAGCCTGTAAAGAATGGAGTGTGTCGGCCTCCCTCTTCTTTCGTCAAAATATAGACTTCTGACTCGAATTCAGTGTGCGGCTTAACAGAACCCGGCTTGCAGAGAACCTGACCGCGGTGCACATCTTCTTTCTTTGTACCTCGCAGGAGTACG
>JAYTPG010000031.1:0-2891 GCA_043747375.1 Candidatus Kaiserbacteria bacterium
GCAAAATTTGCCGAGTGCGCGCCTGCAGCTCGAGCTGAACCTGAAACCAGTCCACGAACCACCTCGGCAATAATTGCTCCGAGAATGATGATGAGCGACGCAACGATAACCTGCGGCAAGTAGAGTAGTATCACCCGCTCAAGGAAAACCGTCACTACACTGAGTCCAAGTATTTCGAGGGAAGCCACCAAGAAGACTAGGGCAACAAACCACATAATAAGAGTTGCGATGAATGCCCCAGCGTCTAACTTGAAGCCGGCTTCTTTCGCGGCCTCATGAAGACCTGCATGCTTAAGTGCATCATCGATCTTCAGAACCTTTGCTACTTCTACGACGATGCGATAGAGAATTGTCGCAACGATCCACCCAATGAGAAATACGATGACCGCAGCCAAAATGCGCGGCATGTACATAGCGACGGTGTACCAGATGTCATAAAAGGACCCTTGTACAGCATCGCTTGATTGCGTAAATATCATAATAAATAATGAGATATCACTAATAATGCTAATGCGACTTTGCAATCATGATAGCACTGGCTTTAGCGCACCGACGCAACCCCACCAGAAGATGTGGATTAGGTTTTTCAGCGGTTATGCGGAAGTTTTAGAGCAGGCGCGAGCGATCAAGCAAAATAAGATGCGGGAAATCAAGAGTGTCTCTAATGAGGCGGTCCTGCACCGTAAGCCGATAGCGAAACTCAGGAGTTGTGAATGCGGCATAGCGAAGCTCGCGACCAAAAAGTGGCTCAAGTTCTTTCATTGCTCCTTCAAGTCGGCGTTCATTTATACTATCCCCCGCAAGCAATATGTCCGCAGGCCGCGTGAGGTCGCCGGTAAAGGAACCGGAAAGAATGACGGTTGAGAGCTTTCCTGAGCGTCGAAGTGTTTCAACAATCTGTTCGTACCGCATCGGCGCAATTTCGTGAACAAAAACAGAAAGAGATCGCACATATTTAAAGCTTGCGTTAAGAAACCATGCATTTTCAGGTTTCGACTTTTTCTTGGATTGCGGGTTGGACATGGGCACAATTCGTCCCCTTTTTGCGATACCGATTTTTTCTAGCGCCTTAAGTTCCCGTTCTGCGAATTTAGGTGAGAGCCCGCTTCGCTTCCCCGCCTCCGTGGCTGTAAACTTTTCATTTTCGTTAAAAACCAGTGCACGCACCATTTTTGCCCGATTTGAATTCCCGACGAATTCCGAAAGGAAATCTTGTTTCATGAGCAGATTCTATCACGTATCGAAAAATGTAAAGAAACTGCACATCAAAAACAACCCCGCCACAAGGGCGGGGTTACTTCGACGGTTCTCAACGAAGAAAATCCACCGAGGTGGATTTTCTTCTGCTCTCCGACACGGGAAATGCCACACGGGCACTTTATTTTTCTAAGCGGATTACCGCTAAGAAAGATTGGTCGCTCCCGTTTCCCGAACCCTTCCCCAGCCGGAGCGCAACTTTGAAGATTACTTCAAAGTTACTTTTCCTCCGGCCGTTTCAATCTTCGCCTTGAGAGCCTCAGCATCTTCCTTCTTCATGCCAGTCTTAAGCATTGCAGGGGCTGATTCAACGAGAGTTTTCGACTCAGCAAGACCGAGTGAAAGCGCTTCCTTGACCACCTTAATAACTGCAATCTTTTGTTCGCCGACAGATGTGAGCTCAACATCGAATTCAGACTTCTCTTCGGCCGCTGCCGCAGCTGGACCAGCTGCTACTGCAACTGCTGCTGCAGAAACTCCCCACTTTTCCTCAATTGCCTTAACAAGCGTATTGAGTTCAAGCACGGTCATCTTTTCTACTGCTTCAATAATTTGTTCGTGTGTCATATCGTTACTGATTATTTTTTAATTCTTTGTTTTAGCGACTTCGCTCAAGACAACGGCAAAGCGCTGTCGAGGGCTGTTGATCACCTGCGCAAACATACCGCGAAGGACGTCTTGCGACGGAATCTTAGCAATTTCAAGCATCGCCTTTGCATCTTTAAGAGCTCCCTCAAAGATACCGCCAACAATACTGAGCTTGCCCTTGAACTTTTCTGCAGCTGCGTGAAGCAAACGTGCCGGCGCAATTGCATCGGAACTGCTTACGTTATACGCTACCGCAATTTCACCTTCCATCGGGACGCTTTCATGTGCGTGACCAAGAGCCGTAAGTGCTCGGCCAATCAGGGTCTTTTTCGCAACGAGATATTTAACGCCCTCGGCGCGGAAATTTCGACGCATCGCGGATTCATCTGCGACCGTCAACCCCTTGAAGTGCACGAATACGGTCGAAGCTGCAGATTTGAACGCCGCTTCGAGCTTATCCGTTATCTCTTTCTTTTGTGCTTTTGTTTTTGCCATGTGTTCGGATTCGACTTTGCTCACCTACGTGAGTTCCGTCGAGCCACAAATTTAAAGCTTTACTAATACAAGAGCTTCGAGAGTCCTCTTTCGAGAACGTTTCGACCTGGGCAAGTCTGACGCCCGGCACTTTCTGATAATCCTAGAAAGTGCCGGACTGCTCGCTGTCTCTGGCCTTGTAAAGGACACAATACCTTGCGGTCGAAACTTCGTCAACTAAAAACCCTGAAGACGACCCGATCTATCTAAAAAGAAACGCGTACCAGTAGTGTTCTTCCTGAGTTCCGAGCAGGGCGCGAAGGGCGCTCGCCTGATTCGCGGCGGCAACCTGTCGAACGGTGTATTCATTTACCGCGAATGTCACACCAAAACTAATGCTTATGAAAAGCAAAAAAACAAATAGAAATTTGAAAAAAGACTGACTGGGGGACGATTCCATGCGCTTATATTATACCATTCGCACCCTTCGAAGATTCGGGACTACCTTCCAATATACGTCGAGGCGCCCGAACTAATCGAAACCGTTGAGCCTGCGAAAAATGGCGTGAGCG
>JAYTPG010000032.1:0-16639 GCA_043747375.1 Candidatus Kaiserbacteria bacterium
GGAGTTAAAAAGAAAATTCCTTTAAACGGACAATGGGTTCGAGCGAACAGGTGCTATATTAAAAAAATGATTCGCGATCTTCCTCCCAACCTCCGAAAAGCTCTCGCGACAAAAGCTGCGGCGCAAAAAGTATGGAAGAGTCTCACGCGAATAGCGCGCCGCGACTTTATAAGTTGGATCGAGTCAGCGAAACAGCCTCAGACACGCAAGCTTCGTGCAGAACGAGTTCCGAACCTCCTCGCGTCAGGCAAGCGCCGCCCATGTTGCTACGCACTCGTTCCCATGAATCTATACAAAGCACTTGGGTCCAACCCAAAAGCAAAGAAGCAGTGGAGCGGGCTCACTCCAGACGAACGCAGAGACTTCGTGCAATGGATAGATTCGGAAAAAGTTTCCATCGCACGAGGCGTGCGAATTGCGAGTACGTGCCACATCCTTGCTAGTGGAAAGCGCCGCCCGTAAGATTTCAATCCAGGATTTCTTGGAAACTCCTCATTCGCTTTAAAGCGAGATATCGACTACAATCTAGATATTATTCTCTAACAACAAACACTATGAAAACAATGACCTGCAAACAGATGGGAGGAATGTGCGACGAAGCAATAACCGCGTCGACCTCGGACGAAATGATGGGCAAAGGAATGACGCACCTTGAGGCTGCGCATCCTGAAATGGCGGCGACCGTAAAGGCAATGGCTAAGGATGATCCGAAAATGATTGAATGGAGCACAAAGTTTGCTGCCGACTGGGCAAGTACTCCAGAAAACGCCTAACGATACGAGAAGCTGGGAAAACCGCCTGCAAAGGCGGTTTTTATTAATGAGGGTCATCTTCTTCGCGTCCACCTGCTATACTATTTTCATGTTAGGCATCGCACAATACATAATCGTTTACCTCATTTCCGTTCCCGTATTTTTCACAATAGACATGGTCTGGCTCGGAATAGTAGCCAGAACGTTTTATCGCGCCCAGATAGGGCACCTGCTCGCAGACGTGCCCGTGTGGCCCGTCGCAATAAGTTTTTATTTACTTTTTCTTGTGGGACTATCATTTTTTGTAATAATTCCCGCCGTAGAAGCGAAAAGTGCTTCTCACGCAATTTTGTACGGTGCGTTGTTTGGTTTCTTTACATACATGACATACGACCTAACAAATTGGGCGACCCTCAAGGACTGGCCCGCGCTTGTTTCTTTTGTCGACATCGCATGGGGAACAGCGCTTTCGGCGGCAGTGGCAGGAATAACATATCACCTCGCGAGTTATTTTGTGATTCGATAACATGATTGTCCTTGGGAGCGCACTCGGTATTTTGTTCCTCTATATGACGGCGCTCTTTGGCGTTAGTCTTAAACTTAGAAATAACGGTATTGTTGATATCGGCTACGGTGTGGGGTTTATTGTGGTTATCCTTGCGACATTATTTTTCGCTCCGGCCTCGAGCGGAGGCGCGGCGACCCTCACACTGCTTCCGCTCATTTGGGGAATTCGACTCGCGACAAGAATTTATCTAAAAAATGCTGGTAAGCCGGAAGATTTTCGATATCGTACATGGCGCGAAGAATGGGGGAGTAATTTCGTGAAGCGAAGCTACCTACAAATTTACATGTTGCAAGGGCTTATTATTTATCTGGTCGCGCTCCCCGTTACTCTTGCGGTCGTGTACCCGTCTACCGAAGAACATTTTTCTTTTTTTGCGTTTGGTTTTCTTGTGTGGCTCACGGGCTTGGCGTGTGAGACTCTCGGCGACTATCAGCTTGATCGATTTATCGCAAATTCAGAAAACAAAGGTCGCATCATGATGAGCGGTTTGTGGAAATATTCGCGACACCCGAATTACTTTGGTGAAAGCCTTTTGTGGTGGGGAATTGCAATCGCATCTATCGGCATTTCAGGGCCTTGGATTCTTGGGTTTATTAGCCCCATTCTCATCTCGTACTTACTTCTTAAAGTCTCAGGCGTGCCTTTGCTTGAAAAAAAGTGGGAAGAAAACCTCGACTGGGAAGAGTATAAGAAAAAAACGTCGGTCTTTATCCCCTGGTTTCCAAAACAATGACGAAGATGCGTTTTCAAGTACAAGACCCTCTCCAAAAAGGGTATTCGTATATCGGTACTGAACCGGAGGGAAAAAATTTCGCGCCAGATTTTCATCCTGATCTTACGCCAAAGCAAATGCTTCGACTAGGAGTCTTCGGAGGAAATTACTTTGAGGGAGAAATTGAAGAATTTCCGAGTGAATGGTTTACGCTTGCAAAACTGAGCGACACACACGACATAGAACTAAATTTCTTTAAAATAGGAGCAAGTCAGTCGCGAGAAGAATGGCAAAGACAAGGCTGGATGCATAAAGACGACCCCCGCGGATGGTTCCAATGGTATTGCCGCTACTATCTCGGTCGCAGGCTGAAAGAGGAAGACGAGAGACAAATAAAGCGGTGGAGGCAAATGGTTCGTCATGTTGCGCAGATTAAACACAAATGCATTCCGGGAAATTATTCGTGTAATACCCGTCAACGACAAGCGCTTTTGCATTGGGCGTACGATAGCAGAAAAATGTGATATGTATTTTGTGTATATGATTCAATGTGAAGATGAAAGCCTGTATACGGGCATCACTACCGATGTGGCACGCCGTTTTCAAGAACACAAAAGTGGAAAAGGTGCGAATTACACTCGCTCTCACAGACCAAAAAAAGTGTTATATGTAGAAAAGCGCCCCACCCGCGGCAGTGCGCAAACTCGTGAAGCGCAGATTAAAAAAATGACGCGTGCAAAGAAATTAATGCTGATTCGAGGTGACTTGTGATACCATCTTTCTAATTATGTTAATAGATGATGTCACCGTAAAACTGGAAGCGGGCGGGGGCGGCAAAGGTGCCGTGGCTTTCAGTAAAGTAAAGCTTGCCCTCGGTCCAACCGGTGGCGATGGCGGGCACGGCGCAAGCATTTATTTTGAAGGCATCCGTGACATCAACGGACTCCTCTTTTTTGCCAGTCGTCAGATCATTCGCGCTGAGCGTGGTCGCGACGGTCGCGGCAAATTTCTCGATGGCCGCAGGGGGGAAGATATGATTTTGAAGGTACCTACCGGAACGACTGTGACAAACACGCAAACAGGTTTCGCACGTGAAATATCGGAACCAGGACAGCGCATTTTGGCAGTGGGCGGAGGGATGGGAGGCCGAGGCAATTTTAAATTTCGCTCAGCCATAAACACGACGCCAATGCAGGCCGAAGAAGGCTCAGATGGGGACATCGGCGAGTTTAAGCTCGAATTGCGACTTATCGCCGACGTTGGGTTTGTCGGGATCCCAAATGCCGGAAAATCAAGCCTTTTGAATGAACTAACCAACGCTAAGAGTAAAGTTGCAAATTATGCGTTCACAACCCTTGAGCCGCATCTCGGTGCTTACTACGGCCTTATTCTTGCGGACATTCCGGGTCTTATTGAAGGCGCATCCGAAGGAAAAGGTCTCGGCGTAAAATTTTTAAAACATATCGAACGCACCAAAACCCTTTTCCACCTCGTATCAGCCGAATCCGAAGATCCGATGAAAGACTACAAAATTGTGCGGAAGGAATTGGAAAGCTTCAACAAAGATTTAGCAAAGAAAGATGAATTCATTTTGATCACCAAGTCCGACATGGTATCGGCCGAGCAAATGGAAGACATAGTTAAGACTTTTAAGAAAAGTAAAAAAACCGTTTTGCCAATGTCAATTTTGGACGAAAACAGTATGACAGAAGTAAAGAAAATCTTGAATGCGATGAACAGTGTAGCGACGGCGTAAATCGGCGCATTCGGAATACCGCGTATTGCCCTAAGGTGAGAATTACCGTATTCTTTGTTTCTTGCGAATGAAAGTATTTCGCCGTTCATTCTGTACTAAGAGTGAATCATTTACCGGAATAGGGGAACTAACATGATAAATAAAACGCTTTTTGGCATCATGGGTATTTTGTTTCTTAGCATTGCAAGTGTCGCGACCTCTCAGTTCAGGGCTACGGAATCACTTGTATTGCCCGCGCTAAGTAATGACGAAGCGTCTAAACCCGATGGAATCGAACTTGCTGCCGCTTCTGCAAGTGCGACGCATAGTGCACAAAAACCTGGTACTTTCACTCTGGCGCAAATAACAGCGCATAATTCGGCACAAAGCTGCTTCACGACTGTCGAAGGCTCAGTATACGATGTGACCACATTTATTAATCAGCATCCAGGCGGTGTCGAGGCCATTCTCAGCCTTTGTGGGAAAGATGGAACCATTGCGTTTACGAATCAGCACGGTGGACAGCGCAGACCAGCAAACGAATTAGCGAGTTCAAAAATAGGCACACTCGCAAAATAATATGACATTCATACACGTCGTTTTTCTGTGTTTCTCAATTGGCGTTATCTTTCTCGCAGACAAAGATGCTCTCTCTTGGATGCGAGGAAAACAAGAAACGATTGATTCAAAAAAAATTCATCGACTCCATCTTTTGACCTGGACAGGCCTCATTGGACTTATTTCAAGCGGGGTATTTTTGTTTTTACCTCGTACGTATCTACTGAGCGACCCAATTTTCATTCTAAAACTTCTGTTTGTAGGAATTCTCGTTGTGAACGCCGTACTCATCGGTCGACTCATGCATATTGCGACCACTCATTCATTTTCGAAACTAACTCGTGGCGAGAAAATGGAGCTTTTTATTAGCGGTGCGATTTCGACCGTAAGCTGGGGATGCATCATTCTGCTCGGATTTTCTCTCTCGTGATATAATCTTTGAATATGCAAAACATCTACTCATACACGGTCCCGCTTTTTACCAAACTTTTGAAGGGTCTTAAAACTGTATTAGGAAAAGCAGAGAAGCATGCAAAAGATCTTAATCTGAGTGAAGAATCTATACTCTCTGACGCGCTAGCGCCAGACATGTTTCCTCTCAAGAAACAGGTTCAGATTGCATGCGACAACGCCAAGGGTCTCGTCTCACGGTTGACTCAAAATGAAAATCCTGTTCACCCAGACAGCGAAGTGACCTTCGCTGAATTGCAGTCACGCATTGATACTGTTTTGGAAATGCTTGAACTGGTCACCGCAAAAGATTTTGATGGCGCAGAAAAGCTAAAGATCACGCTACCGTATTTTCCAGGTAAATACATGATGGGGGATGAGTACGCGATTGATTACGCGCTTCCAAACTTCGTTTTTCATGTGACGACTGCATACGCGATTGTGCGCAAAAACGGGGTACAGATTGGTAAATCCGACTTCATGCACTCCCTGCCTTTCAAAGATATCTAAAGTTTGACAACATTGGGTAAATCTGATACTATTCTTTAGTCAGCTTTCTCTATTGGTTTTCAGTCTTGGGTTACCAAGGCCGCCCGCAAGTGATATATGGGGCGTGAACCTACCCGAGACAGAAGACTTTATTTTAAGCCGCGTAGCGGCACAGCCCTAAAAAGGGCAACACAGCATGAATGCAAATTTTAGGAATGCGCGTCCTCAGTCGCGCGGAAGAGGTTCTTACGGTGGACGACCGTCCTTTAGAGGTCGTCCGCAACAGCGAAACGCTCATCGAGGCGATCGCATAGACGTATCTCGTTTTATCAATAAATCAGTGCCAAATGAAGAGGTTGTTGTTTACACACCAAAAAATCGTTTCGCTGATTTCGAAATTCACGACTCGTTGAAGCAAAATATTCTTACAAAAGGATTTGAACACCCAACTCCTATTCAAGACGGTGCGATTCCTCACGTACTTCAGAATTCTGATGTCGTTGGTATCGCCAATACGGGAACTGGAAAAACGGCTGCGTTTTTAATTCCTCTCATCAACAAGGTTCTCAAAGATCGAAATCAAAAAATCTTGATCATGGTTCCAACGCGTGAACTCGCGCTTCAGATCGAAGAGGAATATTGGGCATTCGCATCAAACATGCGCATCGGCGCGGTTTCTTGCGTTGGAGGAGCAAACATCAGTCGACAGATTGCGACACTGCGACGAAACCCTAATTTCGTTATTGGTACACCGGGACGCCTTAAGGATGTTATCGAACGGCGTGCGCTCGATTTGTCTAAGTTCGCGACCGTCGTTCTAGACGAAGCCGACCGAATGCTCGACATGGGGTTCATCCATGAAATGAAATACATTCTCTCTCTTATGCCAAATCAGCGTCATACACTTTTCTTTTCGGCAACATTGTCGCGCGACATTGAGGGCTTAATCGGACAGTTTCTTAACCAACCAGTCCGTATTTCCGTGAAAACGGGCGACACGGCCAAGAGTGTTGAACAGGATATTGTGCGCATAGAAAAAGGTCGCAACAAAGCTGACGTGCTCCACGATCTTTTGACGCAGCCTGAATTCAGTAAAGTATTGGTCTTTGGTCGCACCAAGCATGGAGTTGAGAAGCTTTCAAAGAGTCTTGTCGAGAGGGGTTTTAAGTCGGAATCTATTCACGGAAACAAAACTCAAAGTAACCGACAGCGAGCACTGGGACTCTTTAAAGAAAGTCGTGTGCAAGTTCTTGTGGCTACCGACGTCGCGGCTCGAGGAATCGATGTTGATGGAGTCACGCACGTTATTAACTACGACATTCCAACGACCTACGAAGATTACGTTCACCGCATCGGCCGAACCGGCCGCGCAGGAAAGCGCGGTAAAGCCCTTACGTTCATCGAATAATTAGTCGTCTAAGCCTCATCTATGACAAAAAACTTTCTCAAAGATGGTAAATGGATTGATAATCCGAATCAGCCGGCAATCGTTGTTTGTAAATGCGGAAATAAGTACATCCGTACGCGGCCGAATCAAAGCAAATGCCTCCGTTGTACAGCCGAAACAAAAGTGTTGTCGAGCTAAAGAAAATCCGCCAACGCTTGAAAATAGCCTACGTTTTGCTACCATTCGCCGGTGCTTACAGAACCCATACGGGAACTACTCCAGGAAGTTGCTCAAAATGAGCACGCTGAAATGAGTGTCGGACAAACCGGCATCGTTGAGATAAATAATGTGGTGTCGGCCGCCGCCACGATGTACGAAAAGCTGCGTTACCTCATTGACTACCGCGAAGAGCATACGATTCGGCGTGCTGCAATTGAGCGCATTTTAAAACGTCACATTCTTATCGAAAAGAAGGCCGTAAGCGGAACCACGCTCCTTCAGGAGCTCGTCGAGAGTCGCTATGTTCCGAAAGCAGCCGCAACGGATCACTTTGTAAAATATATCGATCAATCGATCGAGCGTTTCCTAACGCTACATTCGCTTGCGGGAGGTTCCAAAGATCTTGCAAAAAAACTTGTTAGTTTCGCGGCGAGTGAGATCGAAGCTTCGCTTTCTCATGAGGGATACGTAATCGACCGAGCGTCCGTGGATGCGCTGTATAAGACAGTTCGACCGCAAATCGATATGGAGGGTTTTAGTTCCGAACATATTGACGCGCAAGTTTTTATAGCGAGTCGTCGAGCACTGCTCGCATCTGACGATGCATCGCTTTCATATGCATTATGGAGAATGTATGTGCCAAATTGGCGTAAAGATGATCTCAATCTTGCAGATATTGCCCCTAAAACACAAGCGATTTGTAACGAAATTGATCGTGCGGTTCTTCACCCACTTCAGTGGCAGATTGCCCAACGTATAAAAAACGAAAGCATATATTTTCGCATTCTTCGTGAAGCTATCATCGAAAAGGGGAGCGAGGCATCGTCTATCATTACGAACGAAAAAAAGCTTGACGACTTCACGCTGGATTTTCTAACCAAAAAGTATGAAAAGGAAAACGCAAAGATTAAATCGAGTGGGGTTCGTGCAGTCGGATATCTTTTCCTGACAAAAATGATCATAGCACTCATCATTGAGGCTCCGTACGAAATCTTTTTTCTTGGCGGAATTAATTATGTTCCGCTCTTAACAAATCTATTATTTCATCCAACCCTTCTTTTTGCTCTGACTCGTCGCGTACGCTCGCTGGACGAAGCAAACACAAAAGCGATTATGTCGGGACTGCACGAAGTTGTGTACAAAGGAGAGAATCATCGAATTAGAATTTACGGAAAATACACAACATTCACACGAATGTTCGCCGTTATGTATTTTGTACTTCTCTTAGGGATTTTTGGAACCCTACTGACGTTCCTTCAATTGGCGCAATTTAATGCGGTAGGAGCTGCACTGTTTCTTTTCTTCCTTGCACTGGTCAGCTATTTCTCATATCGCATTCGCTCGAATGCTCGTCGTTGGCGCGTTAGCGGGCAAGAAACGACACTGGCCATTATTGGGAATATTTTGTCGGTACCGGTCATTCGGGCAGGGAGGTGGCTTAGTCAGACTTTTTCCTCTATTAATGTACTTGTCGTAGTAATGGATTTTCTCATCGAGACCCCATTTCGCCTAATCTTAAATTTTTCACATCAGTTCATTTTGTACATCAAAGAAAAAGGCGACGAGGTGTACTAATCGGTTTTGTGTGTTCGAGTGCGATCTCATGCTTGCAATATATGCATATATGCTAATATATGCATATGACTGATTTATGCAAAGAAATGGAGAAGTTCGGTAAGGGCATTGGAAGTGTCCCGCGATATCGAATTGTCGAATCTCTATTGACCGGCGGTAAAACAGTAAATGAGATTGTTTCGTCGGTAAAAATGTCTCAGCCTGCGGTTTCGCAGCATTTAAAAACGTTAAAGGAAAATGATCTCGTTTCCGATGAGCGGCAAGGTCAAAAAGTCATTTATTCTTTAAACGCCTCATACATGCTCTCGCTTCTCACTGCGCTTTCAAAAGACGTCCAGAAGTGCAAGAAATCATCCTAGTCTTTATTATTTATTTATCAAATTAATCTATATGAAATTTGATCAACTTGCCAATTCTGAATCTGTCACAAAAGTTGTCCAGGGCCTTAAAGAGAGAAATGTAGAAGCATTTGTCGTGAAAAATCGAGCCGAAGCGCTTCTAAAAATTCAGGAGCTCGTCCCGAAGGGTGTATCGGTCATGAACGGAGCGTCGAGAACTCTTGAGGAACTTGGTTACGTAGAATTGCTCAAATCCGGCACGCACCCCTGGAATAACTTGCACGAAGCAATTGTCGCTGAGAAGGATCCTGTTGCGCAGTCCAATCTTCGCCGCCAGGCTCTTCTCTCAGATTTTTACCTAGGCAGCGTACATGCACTTGCGGAAACAGGCGAATTTGTAATTGCCTCAAATACCGGAAGCCAATTACCGCATATCGTGTACAGCTCCCCGAATCTTGTTTTCGTTGTCAGTACTCAGAAAATTGTTCCGACTCTTGATGATGCGATGCGTCGCCTCAAGGAGCATGTATTTCCACTCGAAGATGCGCGAATGAAGGAGATTGGTTACGGAGGCAGTCAAATATCTAAAGTACTGGTGTTCGAAAAGGAAAACCCGTTTATGAAACGAAATGTTAAAATGATTTTGGTGGAAGAAAAGCTTGGATTCTAAGTAAAGATACAATCATATTCTATGTACTCACTTTCAAAGGCGGCTGGTATCGGTCTTGTTGCATCGGTAGTGGCAAACATATTGCTTCTTGTGATGTTTAAACCGTTTGTTACGGTCTTCGCTCCGCTTTCTTTTGGTCCTGTCATCGCATGGTCTGTGATTGGTTTCTTAGGGGCGTGGGGTGTGTATTCACTCTTACGCAAATATGTGGTGCACGCTAATCATGATTTTACTGCGATAGCGATTCTTGTTTTGATTGCTTCGTATGTTCCAGACATCTATGTTGATAAGCTCGGTCCCATGTTTGCCGGAGGTACGCCAGGCTCCATCGCACTTCTCATGGCAATGCATACAGTCGAGGCGGGAATTGCGGTATACGTGTTCACGAAGCTCACGCTTCCCCGAGCCTAAAGCATGAAGGCGCATCCGGAAACACAAATAGGTCATGTGCACCTGACAGTTGCCGACCTCGAACGTTCCCTCGTCTTTTATCGCGACCTTCTTGGGTTTGAGGTAACGGCACGGTACGCGGATTCAGCAGTCTTTCTTTCTGCGGGAGGTTATCACCATCACATTGCGCTCAACACGTGGGCAGGAAAAGGCGCAGAGCCACCACCACGAGGACATTCAGGCTTGTATCATGTCGCCATTTTGTACCCTTCGCGAAAACAACTCGCCATTACACTGAAACGAATTGTCGAAGCAGGGTACCCAATAACCGGCGCATCTGATCACGGAGTCTCGGAGGCAGTATATCTGAACGACCCAGACCAAATGGGAGTGGAGCTGTATGCGGACCGACCGCGTAAATATTGGAAAGTTTCAAATGACGGCCAAGTGGAGTTGGTAACAAAGGTACTTGATCTTGAGGCTCTGCTGACAGAGGCGGATTGATTTTTTGACGATTTAGGTGTACTATTGTGCAACTCGGGCCTAAGCGGCCTTATTTTTATGGAAATTCGCAATATTGCAATAATCGCTCACGTGGACCATGGGAAGACGACCCTTACTGATGCGGTGCTCCGTCAAACCGGTGCTGAAAAAGAGGGGGTCTCGATGGACTCAAATAGCCTGGAACGCGAACGCGGTATTACGATTTATGCAAAAAATGCCGCAATTCAATATAAGGGAACCAAGATAAATATTGTGGATACACCGGGCCACGCGGACTTCGGTTCTGAGGTCGAGCGCGTGCTTCGCTCAATCGACTCCGTTGTTCTTGTGGTTGATGCGCAGGAAGGTCCTATGCCACAGACTCGATTCGTGCTCAAAAAGTCGCTCGAGCTCGGCCTTAAGCCGATTGTGGTGATCAACAAAATTGATAAACCAGCCGCCGACCCTGCGCGTGCGGAGACCCAAGTATTTGAACTTTTTATTGAACTTGGCGCCAACGATGAGCAGGCCGATTTTCCAATCATTTACGCGATTGGTCGCGAAGGTATTGCAAAAAAGAAATTGACCGACGATTCAAAAGATTTGACACCGCTTCTCGATACGATTCTTGAACATGTAAAACCCGCCTCTTCTCCGGAACTCACTGATAAGCCGCTTCGACTCCAGCCATTCAATCTTGCGTACGATAATTACCTCGGACGCATGGGGGTTGCGCGGATCTACGAAGGAAAAATTGCGCCCGGAATGAACGTATTTGTTAAAAAACCAAATGGCGAGACGCGCCCCGGAAAAATTGTAAAGATATTTTCGTTCGCTGGTCTTCAGCGTATTGATGCGACCGAAGCTACCGCGGGAGACATCGTGCTCGTCGCAGGACTCACCGATATTGATATTGGAGAAACGGTTACCTCCGACGCTTCTGCTGAGCCACTTCCAGCTATTGCCGTTGACGAGCCCACCATCACACTTAATTTTTTGGTAAATAATTCACCTTTCGGTGGACGCGAAGGGAAATTTGTGACATCGCGCCAGTTGCGAGATCGACTCGAAAAAGAGCTTGAGATTAACGTCGGACTTCGAGTTGATTTCAATAGCGGCGATACCTACAAAGTTTCGGGCCGCGGGGAATTACATGTCGCAATCCTCCTCGAAAACATGCGTCGAGAGGGGTACGAAATGCAGGTCTCACAGCCACAAGTTATTTTCCGAGAGGAAAACGGAAGAAAAGTGGAACCGTTTGAAGAGGTTATCATCGACACACCATCTGAATTTCAGGGTGCAATTATTGAAAAGCTCGGCATGCGCGGCTTTTTGATGACAAACCTCGTCCCACACGATGCCACAGTTCGACTTACCTTTGAAGGTCCTACACGAGGTTTGCTAGGATATCGAAACCAGTTTGTCATTGATACAAGAGGCGAAGGCATCATGGCTTCTCGAGTCGTAGGCTTCAGACATTTTGAAGGCACCATTCAGAAGCGCGCAACCGGCTCAATGAGCTCGATGGCGGCCGGAAAAGCACTTGGATTCTCACTTTGGAATCTTCAGGACCGTGGAACGCTTTATATTCCAGCGGGAACGGAAGTTTACGAAGGTATGGTCATTGGCAACACTTCAAAAGGTGATGAAATGGCAGTGAATCCGACAAAAAACAAAAATCTTTCAAACGTTCGCTCAAGCTCTTCAGACGAAGCGCTACTTCTGACTCCACCAGTGGAACTCACCATCGAACGCGGTCTTGAAATAATGAATGAAGATGAATACCTCGAAATCACTCCAAAAAGCGTACGTTTGCGAAAAATGTATTTGACTGAAACAGAGCGTTCAAAAGCAAAGCGACAGGGATAGAGCTTGGGAATAGGGCCTCTTTTGTGATACCATCGCGGTAATGGCCGTTCGAATTGATGTCCGGAAAATTGTTCCCGACTCACGCGCCGACTCCAAGCTGGCAAAATGTAACTCTCTCGGACTTTTCGGTCGGGTTTCAAGTCTAGTACTTGTCGACTCCTATGTGATTGACACAAAACTTAGTGCTTTTCAGGAAGGCAAGATTGCGCGTGCGCTCGAAAATCCAGTAGCCGATGCGGCGGAAATAAATTCAAAGTGGACACCAAAAGATTTTTCGTATGCTATCGAAATAGGTTTCCTACCAGGAGTAACGGACAATGTTGGCCACACCTGTCGCGAGATGATACAAGACCTTATTTCAAAGAAATGGAAAGCGGATGAGATGGTGTACTCGAGCAAAGTGTATTTTATTGTAGGCGACATCAATCCTGGGGATTCCCAAAAGATTGCCGATTCTCTTTTCAATCCTCTCATCGAACGCGCTACTGTTTATTCTAAGAACGAATTTGATACGAATAAAGGATTCGGCGCTCGTGTTCCCAAGGTGCACTTGCCAGTTCCTGAGAAACTTCTCGAAGTGTCTCTTGAGGTTCCAGATCGCGAACTAGTCGAAATTGGGAAAAAGGGGATACTGGGGCGAGATGGTGCAAGGCGAGGACCCCTTGCCCTCGATCTTCTTTACATGAAGTCGATTCAGACCTATTTTCGAAAACAAAAAAGAAAACCGACTGATGTCGAATTGGAAACACTTGCGCAAACATGGTCGGAGCACTGCAAACACACCATTCTTGCCAGCCCTATTGACGATGTGCAAAAGGGAATTTTCAAAACATATATTCGAGGTGCGACGGAGAAAATACGTGCCGCACAGGGCAAAAAAGACTTTTGTGTTTCAGTGTTTACAGACAACGCAGGTGCAATTGTGTTCGATGATGAATACTTGATCACGCATAAAGTAGAAACACATAATTCTCCCTCGGCCCTCGATCCATTTGGTGGAGCAATTACAGGGATTGTGGGCGTCAATCGAGACGCGCTTGGCTTTGGCCTTGGCGCAAAACCGATTGCAAACACCTATGGCTTTTGTCTTGCCGACCCGAATGATACTAGAGATCTCTATCGGGATTCAGAAAAAAAACAAAAAATGCTTTCCGCGAGGCGCATAATGGACGGCGTTATTGAAGGAATTCGCGCAGGAGGAAATCAATCCGGTATTCCTACGCCACGCGGTTTCATTACTTTCGACCCGCGTTATCGAGGAAAGCCACTTGTATTTGCAGGCACCGTCGGACTCATTCCTCGAAAAATAAAAGGCAAAAAAATGTATGAAAAACAAGCTCGACCGGGGGATTACATTGTGATGCTCGGAGGTCGCGTGGGCCAAGACGGCATTCACGGCGCAACATTTTCTTCAGAGGCGATCGATAGTGCTTCTCCGGCAACGGCGGTCCAAATTGGCGACCCTATTACTCAAAAGAAATTTTCCGACGCACTTATTCGTGAAGCTCGTGACGCTGGACTCTACAGTAGTATTACCGACGATGGCGCGGGAGGGCTTTCGAGTTCAGTGGGAGAGATGGCGAAAGAATCCGGGGGCGTCGATGTTAATTTAGACAAAGTCCCGCTTAAGTATCCGGGCCTCGCGCCATGGCAGATTTGGATTTCAGAATCTCAAGAGCGAATGACGCTTGCAGTACCGCCAAAGAAATGGAAAGCATTTTTTGCGTTAATGAAAAAGCGCGGCGTGGAGGCAGCGGTGATTGGGAAATTTACTAAATCCGGGAAATGCGTGGTGCGTTCTCATGGAAGAAAAGTCGCCGATCTCGAGCTTGATTTTCTCCATGACGGCCTTCCTGTTCGGCATTTGAAAACCAAAGAACCTGAAGCTATAAACGCGCCAGACGTACCCGAATCTAAAAATATCGAGAAAGATGTACTCGAACTTCTTGCTCGCCCAACAGTAGCGAGTAAAGCTTTTGTCGCGAGGCAATACGACCACGAGGTGCAAGCAAACTCTGTCATAAAACCTCTACAGGGTCGTGGCTCGGTTGATGGCGACGCGGCAGTTATTCGGCCTGTTCTTACTTCTGAGAAAGGCGTTGTAATTGCAGACGCACTTTTTCCCACGTACTCAGACCTTGATACGTATGCCATGGCAGCGGCCTCTGTTGATAGCGCGGTGCGCTCTGCTATTGCCGCGGGGGGTTCACTGGATTCTCTCGCGCTTCTCGACAATTTTTGTTGGTGCGATTCATTTAATGAAAGTCGACTGTATGAATTAAAAAAAGCAGGCGAAGCTATTTATGATGCCGCCGTTGCATATGGGACGCCTTTCATTTCCGGCAAAGACAGCATGTTTAATGATTTCAAAGGGTTTGAGGAGAAGGGTCCCGTCGCTATTTCCATTCCCCCTACACTACTCGCGACCGCGATTGGTGTTATGGTCGACGCGACGGAGGCGACGTCGATTGATTTCAAAAAAGCCGGGGACAGTATTTACGTACTTGGTGAAACGCATGCCGAGCTCGGCGCGACAGAATATTCGGGAATGTTGAGCGATCGTGAAAAGAAATGGTATGGCGGAAACGTTCCACAGGTTTCTTTTGAAAAAAACAAGAACCTGTATGAGGCTTTTACGAAAGCGAATCAATCGGGTCTCATTGCCTCAGCGATCTCGGTGGGGCGAGGCGGCATTGCGGTGGCGCTTTCCAAAAGTGCAATGGCAGGCATGTTAGGAGCAAAAATTGACACGGAAAACATTTTTGGTGTTGTTACTAATGTGACCGAGAAGCTATTTTCTGAAAGTCAGGGTCGCATACTCGTTTCCGTTGCGCCCGAGCAGGCTCAGAAGTTCGAAATGGAAATGAAGAGCGTCGCTGTTTCGAAGATTGGGGAGGTGGCTGGTGATTCGCTAATTATTTCCTCGGCAAGCCTCGGTATATTAAATATTTCAGTCAAAAAAGCACTCGAATCATATCGAAGTACGTTTAAAGAATTTTAATATGCCTGTTCACTCGAAACGACATGGCAAAAACACTATGAACTCCAACTGTAACTTTTCTCGGCAATTACTAAATTCTAAAAACGATTTTAGCCCGTTGCGAAAGCGGCGATGCCGTTTCGTGTGACAGGTATGAAATCAAAACCACGAGCACTCATTTTTTCCGGTTACGGACTGAACTGCGAAGATGAAACAAAATTCGCGTTTGAGTCTGCGAACGCGGACGCTGAGATAGTTCACATCAATGACGTCATTGCCAAACCAGCATTGCTGAAAAAATATCAGATTGCCGCTTTTCCCGGCGGCTTTTCGTATGGTGATGATCTCGGCAGTGGCCGAGCATACGGACTCAGATTAAAAAATCATCTCGGCAATGAACTCGCCTCGTTTCTCTCTCGTGACACATTGATGATAGGTATTTGCAACGGTTTTCAAATTCTTACAAGCTCGGGAATCTTGCCAGGCGCACTACTTGAAAATGCATCTGCGCGGTACATCGACAGATGGGTGGATCTGAAAGTCACGGGCAAAACACCCTGGCTTAGGGAAATGCAAAATTTCTCACTTCCGATTGCGCACGGTGAAGGTCGCTACTATCTGCCTGCGAAGGAATTTGAGACGTTAAAAATGGACGGTCGGGTAGCGCTCACGTACGAAAAAGGAGAAATGTGCAATCGTTTTGATTTGCCCACGAATCCGAACGGTGCGCTTGAAGAAACTGCTGCGGTTCTTGGATACGACGGTCGCGTTCTTGGGATGATGCCGCACCCGGAGCGAGCGCAATTCTTCACACAACTGCCACATTGGACAAATATTAGAGATGAGTATTTAAGAAAGGGAAAAAGCATTTCAGTCGAAGGTCCAGGCATACAGTTGTTTAAAAATGCGGTAAACTATTTTAAATAAATATGGATCCATTGATGCGTCCGAAAGTAGGAATTGGTGTAGCTATCTTTAAAGAAGGTAAGGTTTTAATGTCGATACGTAAAGGGGGAAAAGCAGATGGTGAATACCAATTTCCAGGTGGGCATTTGGAAAACCAAGAGTCATTCGAAGAGTGTGCTCGCCGTGAGGTTCGTGAAGAGTGCCGGTTGGAAATAAGCAATATTCTCTTTAGCTTTGTTGCCAATGGAAAAAAATATGCTCCCAAACATTTCGTTCATCTCGGCTTTACCGCAGATTGGCACTGGGGTGAACCCAAACAAATGGAGCCCGATAAATCCGGTCCATGGGACTGGTACGAGATAGAGAGTATGCCAAAGCCAACGTTCTATTGGTGCGATCTGCAGGCACGCGCTCTCAAAGAAGGCTTAAATTATTTTGATAACATAGTATGATGTCGAGCATGAATAAACCAATCGTTGGCATTCTTATGGGCTCAGATTCGGATCTCGCTGTAATGAAAGATGCGGCAATCGTTTTAAAGGAGTTCGGTATCGACTC
>JAYTPG010000033.1:0-25713 GCA_043747375.1 Candidatus Kaiserbacteria bacterium
CTGCACAACTGCATTGATTATATTTTTCTGCTCAAGGAACTCATTGTCTGAGTATTTGCCTGAACGATGCAGATCAAAAACACGCTGACGCTCAATCTCGAGCTTCTCAATTTCTTTGCGCATAAGAGCATTTTCGCTGTCTAGCTTCTTGTAGTTTGACTGCCAAATGTCCACAGCAATTGCTTTGAGGATCTTTTCGTACCGAGCTTTTGGGGTTATTTCTTGTAGATATTCAACGAAGTTCTGTTCAAAGGTTTCTTTTGGAACAGATTTTACAACCGTGCAGCCTTTCTTGTAGTGATGATAGTAAGGATATTTGATTCCTTTTCGGCCCGTGGAGGCGCTGCCCGTAATTTTGTGTGTGCAAGCAAGGCACTCTGTCCCACGGAGAGGAAAATCGTCATTGCTAATATTTCTCGTTAGGTTTGCTTTGCGTCTTAATCCTGGCTGGCATTTCCACCACAAATCTGATTCAACAATCGGAAGCTCGCGGCATGATGTTTTATGAGCTAGGTAATGGAGAGTGGAATATCCCCGCGTTGCGAACCTTGCTCGAAGATGTCATCCCGAAGCATACGACGGTCGTTGGGTACGAGATTGATCACGATTTCCCTTTCCTCGGCATGCGTATTTTGTCGGTAAATGCCCGTGAAATACATTCAGCCCATCACCAAAAAAAGATGCTCCTTTCGATATTCGACGTTACCCAGGAGCGCGTACTTCAAGCGGAACGCGAAACGCTCATTCAGCAAAAAGATCTTTTGCTTAAAGAGATGCGACATCGTGTGGCAAATAGTCTGCAGCTAATTGCGAGCATTCTTCTGCTCAAGGCGCGTCTCACGACCTCACAAGAGAGCCGTATTCATCTTGAAGATGCCCACGAACGCATCATGTCGATCGCCACAGTCCAACAACAGCTCGAACCTACTGCAAAGGGAGAAAACATTGTCGTTGGTCCCTGTTTGACAGCGCTCTGTAAAAGTCTCTCTCGTACTATGCGTGGAGCGCGAAAGTCAGTCACCGTAGAGGTCGAAGCAGGCGAGGGGACGGTGTCGTCTGAGGTTGCAGTAAGCCTCGGCCTCCTTACGACCGAGCTCGTGATAAATGCATTCAAGCACGCTTTTCTAAAGGGTCACGGGGGACAAATCACGGTCGCATACAAGCTGCAGGGTTCGGGTTGGACACTGAGTGTCACCGATAATGGCTCGGGAATGAGTTCTCGAACTAAAAAACGCCAAGGTGGACTGGGCACGAGCATAGTTTCGGCCTTGGCGACGCAGCTGAAGGCAAAAGTTAGTAAAAGTAGTTCGAGTAAAGGTACTTCCGTATCGATAACGCGTGCAAAATCCGCGGCACTCGCCTCTTAATCATTTCTTAATGAAATATGTCTAGTATGCTGTGCATATATGAGAGTAATTATTGTCGAAGACGAAGGGATGTTCGCTCAAAACCTGAAAAAATTACTCGAACTAAAGGGGTTTGCGGTTGATTGGCTTCCCAGTGCGGACAAAGCGTATAACAGAATTTTGTTATACCAACATGAATACGATGTGGTTTTGCTCGATCTCAACATGGCGGGGATGGGCGGAATGGAGTTAACGAAAAAATTACGCGCAGAAAAAGTCAGCGTCCCGATCCTTATTTTAAC
Organism: Candidatus Kaiserbacteria bacterium; assembly: GCA_043747375.1. Taxonomy (GTDB): domain Bacteria; phylum Patescibacteriota; class Minisyncoccia; order Phycocordibacterales; family UBA2100; genus UBA10103. Next base: position 1,649 of record JAYTPG010000033.1, read on the forward strand.
CGGTGACAGCTCGACAGAGACAAAGATTGCGCTTCTTGACAGCGGGGCCGACGATTATATCGTCAAGCCTTTTTCCGTTGACGAGCTCGTCGCGCGTATAAATTCCGTCCTTCGCAGACCAGAGGTCTCGCTTCCTACCGTTCTCACGGCAGGAGACATCACTATGGATCCTGCCTCCCGAAGCATTAAGGTCGCTGAGAACGAAGTTGATTTATCGCTGAAAGAATACGCGCTACTCGAATGTTTTATGCGAAATCCAGGAGAAGTGTTGTCACGCGAACAGCTCATAAATAAAGTGTGGGATTTCTCAGCACTGACCCTGAGCAACGTGCTCGACGTGCACATGGTAAGCCTTAGAAAGAAGATTGGTCACACGGGTGACGCTGCTCGAATCGAAACGATTCGGGGTATCGGCTATCGACTCATCGTTTAATATCATGAATGATTCAAAGAATCTTAGCGGGCCCTTGTCGTCGTTCGCTCATGAAATTCGCAATCCTCTCTCGTCGATTATGAGCAGCGTTGAATTGATCCAGGCTCTTGGGATGGACTCAAAGGAGGCTCCGGGTCTCCTCCACATCGTACACGAAAAGGCCTTGGCGCTTTCAGTAGTGCTGGATCAGTTTCTAAATTCAGCAAAATCGATCCCTGTCGCCGCAAAAGACGACGCCTTGTTTCTCGACGAAAAACCTCAAGTATCTGCGCCAGGTTTGAAAGCTCTCCCCAAGCGCGATCGAAAGATACTTATTGTCGATGATAACTTTATTGCGTCAAAGGCGCTTGGCCAGCTTCTAGAATTTCATGGATATACCGTAGAAACGGCCCGCGATGGCAGCGAAGGATTAAAAAAAGCGCTCGCGTTTCAACCGGACGTAGCGATCCTCGACATTAGTATGCCCCGAATGGATGGGTACGAACTTTCCGAAAGAATGCACACCGCTGGTATTAAGAGCACCTATATCGCCCTTACGGGATACGGGCAAGCGCATCATAAGGCGCGCGCTTCCGAAGCAGGTTTTGATTTCCACCTCACCAAGCCCATTCCAATAAAAGATATCCTTTCACTTTTGGAGCGCGTTGATTCGAAATAATACATAAAGGCTGCAAGCTTCAGGGCGCTCATTGCGGGCCTTCTTTTTTAATGATTGCTTAATAGAGCAGATGCAATACTGCGAGGAGAAAGGTCATGGCTTATTTTTTGTAGTAGCTGAATTTCTCACGAATGAGAAATCCAGGGCCGTCTACTCACCTCTTCTCACGTGCTCATCCCATGATCCCCTTCATTAAAAAATAATTCTGCTCTCATGAAAAAAATTCTCAAAATTATTATTCGAAAAGCAATTGCGGCCTCTGTTTTTACCGGAACATTTCTTGTTGCCGTGGCTTTTCTTCCAATTCCTGCCCATGCCGATAGCTTCCTATATCAAATGCAGCAGGGTGACTCGGGGGATACTACGAGCTGGCCGATCGGGAATTCCTTCAAGACCCACTAGGATTACAAACGAAACCGCTGCGGGGGCTGAAACGGTTTTTAGGTAAAAAATTATATGACATCTTCAAATATCACCTTCAAATCGCAACACATTCCATTCCGCGATACTCGTCACGCCTTAACCAGCCTGTTCGCAACCGCCGAACTAAGTAAAAACTTTAAACAGCATCCCGTAAATGTAGAAAAGATCGCTTCTGGGACGGCATACACGGCACTGCTCACAACCCTCGCCGTCACATTTCTTTTTACGGCAAGTTTTGTGCTTGTACTCATAACTCCATTGGTTCCAAGCTCGTGGTAAATGAGGTGTGGAATGTATGTATCTATTCCCTCATACACACCTAATCCCTGCCGGGCTTTCGCCCGGGCAGGGATTTCTCCTACTCCGGGAAAAACCCAAGTCTTTAGTTCACTGAGTGAAGCGAGTGGTGTACATTGAATGAGTTTCCTTAAGACTTATCTCATATGCAAATCGCTGTCCCCGACCCCATTTTCCAAACATATCTATTTGGCATCATCTTTCTTTCCTGTCTTCTATTTTCATTTAGTCGGCGCGGTCCGGCCTCGGTGCTCGACTTAGATACGACCCAAGAACTCAAAGGGTTCGCCATTTTGGCAATTCTTTTTTCTCATGTCGGCTACTTTCTTGCGAGCGATCATCGCTTCTTATTCCCTTTTTCTATTATGGCGGGCGTTGGTGTGGATATTTTTCTTTTCGTTTCTGGGTATGGACTCACGGTAAGTGCACTAAAAAAATCCTTGTCCCCACGCGCCTTTTATGAGCGACGTCTCAAAAAGATTTTTATTCCGCTCTGGATTACACTCATTGGCTTTTTTCTTCTCGATTTCACTTTTCTCAAGAAAGTGTACCCGTTCCACGACGTTCTCTTTTCTTTCTTTGGGTATTTCCATCATGCCGATCTGTATAACGACGTAAATTCTCCTCTCTGGTTTATCTCGTTGATTCTTTTTTACTACATCCTTTTTCCTCTGATTTTTTCAAAACGCGCTACTCCATTCTCAGCATTGATTCTTTTTGGCCTTACTACGGTAATTAGTATATGGAATCCGGCGGCCCTCGCGGGAATGATGTCCCTTTACAATCTGCATGTGATAACGTTTCCGCTCGGCATGTGCGCCGCTTGGATTCTCGAAAAAAAGAACGTGACTCCGAAAAGATGCAGTCTCCTGGCGAACAGTGTTTCTTTAGGGTTCACCTTATTCGCAATAGGGTATCTCGCCATTCATTCAAACGTGGGTTCGGCTTGGTGGCTCGAAGAAGGCACCAGCGTCTTAATTGCCTTTCTCATCATTTTCGTTTTCAGTATTAAAAGATTTTCCGTCGGGTCCTTATACCTCGTCGGAATGCTTTCGTTCGAATTTTATCTTTTACATTGGCCCATTTTGTACCGATATGGGGGCCTTTTCATGATCGCCCCAGCATGGCTCGCTCTTAGCGCATATATACTTATCCTCCTCGGCATCGCGCGGTGCATTCAGAATCTCACGAGAAGAATTCTCCACGAGAACGCAGTCGCCCAGTGATAGACTTTGCGCACATCGAGTTCTGACGATAGTTTGCACACAATTACTCACACAATAAGAAAAAAATGAAACGCACGAGTGCTCGGACGCTAAAAATCCCGAAGGAGTTATTGGAAGACCCCCAGTTGGGAAAGATGATCGCGCAACATGGTTCACTCGACCTTGGTTCCTGGGGGCGAAGTAAAAAACCCTTTGAATCACTGGTCCGCTCTATCGTGCACCAACAAGTATCAGGAAAAGCGGCCGCGAGTATTCTCAAAAAATTCGTGGCACAGTTTGAGACTCGATTCCCAACGCCCCACGACGTACTCGTAATATCTACGAAGAAACTACGCCGCGCGGGACTCTCGACTCAGAAAACTACCTACATAAAAGATCTGGCGTTGAAATTTACAGACGGGACACTGAGTCCGCGAAAATTCTCGAAGATGTCGAATGAGGAATTGACGGAACACCTTACCGCAGTAAAGGGTGTTGGCGTCTGGACCGCTCAGATGTTCCTTATATTTACCCTTAAACGCCCTGATATCCTGCCCACACTCGATCTTGGGATCCGGAAAGGTTTTCAGGTCGCGTACAGATTGAAAGAATTGCCGACTCATGAAGAGATGGAAAAACGCGCGCGAATGTGGCGAAAACATGCAACCGTGGCCTCGCTATACTTGTGGCGCATAGCTGATCAACATAAAAAATGAAAAGCGGCCCGTACGGGCCGCTTTTCGAGACAAAACAGAAAAACTAGTCCGCTTTAAAAGTCGATGCAACCGGTGCTCCCTCAACATCAGTGATGAGAGTGTCAGCCGCATGTAAAGAAAACTTCTTGTCCCCGTCGTCCACGTACAAGACTGCCTGATACGTTTCTCCTTTGACCGTCGGCCGCACCAAGGAAACCGAGATGTTGTCACTCGTCTCGTTAACCCAAGCCGCGCCAAGCACCCATCCATTGGTTCCTTTTATCGCAACCCATGTTGGTTTGGACAATTTCACATTGGCGACAGTGACTGTGTTCCCCGCAACCTGGTCTTTAACCGTCACCGTTTCTCCACTACCGGCGGCGGTTGGCGTTGGTTTTTCGCCAACAGTCACTGCTGAATCGATCGCTTTTGAGCTGGTAACGTCGGTAGCAGTCGCGAGACTATTTGTCGTAGTCGCCATTTGTTCTGCAACCACTCCGCCAGACTTCTCACGAGCAATAAGCCAGCCCCCCGCAATAATAACGATAAGTGAAGCAACGGCTGCAATTATCCAGTTGGTTGTATTCATTCCTTCCATACCCCGTAAAATAAATTAAATATGCGCACTAGTAATGTCTCTAGTGTATGTCCCCACCGCACGGCGTCAAATGGGATGTGCAGTCCTCAGGCCTCTTCGAGAAACGAGGTGATTTCGCCCATCGAAATAGCCCCTTCACGAAAGAGCCTGAGTTCCCCGCTGGAAAGATCGATGACCGTGGAGGCAGTCGACTGTTTTACGCTTCCCGCATCTATTACTACTCTAATATTCTGCGCGGACAAACCAAGTTGAGAAATAATTTCTGTTACCGACAAGCGTGAATTTGCCCCGGACACATTTGCACTTGTCGTCGTAAACGGTTTCCCAAATCTCTCTGCCAACTGAATACAAAAAAGATTATTGGGAATGCGCACTCCCAGTGTTTGCATATTTCTTCCAATTCCACTATCAAAGCCGTCTCTTTTCTTTAGTACGAGAGTTAGGGCACCTGGCAAAAATCTTTCGATCAATTTTTTTGCAATCGAATTAACTTCAACATATGTTTCTATCATCACGATGTCAGAACACACCATGTGAATCGGCTTTCTTCGGTCCCTACTCTTTATTGCGTATATCTGGTCTACGGCATTGTCCGAAAAGGCATCCGCCCCAAGCCCGTAGAGAGTGTCGGTCGGGTACAGAATTACGTCACCCTGTGATAACACGGCACAAGCCTCAAATAAACAGTGTTCGTAGTTACTATCCAACGAAAGTTGCTCCATACGTGTATGCTACCGAAATTCTTTGCTTTCTGCTATATTAGGGCAGTAAATATGCGCGGTTAGCTCCGGCGGATGATGTCGTTTACTCTGGCATCGAGATTGTGTAGATTTACATAGGTATTTAATGCGCGGTTAGCTCAGTGGTAGAGCGACCCCTTGACGTGGGGTAGGCCGGGGGTTCAATCCCCTCACCGCGCACCGCATGAAACTCGGTAGACTCTTTCGGAGGGTTCGGAAATCATTCTCGTCGTACCACCCGTCGATCGAGATCTCAATCTATAAAGAGAACATTCTTCACAACCTGAAAACCTTTCGAACATTCACGCGTCTCCAAATTGCGCCGGTCATAAAATCCAACGCGTATGGACACGGACTTATTAAAGTCGCTCAAATACTTGATGGTGAGAATATTCCATTCTTTGTCGTGGATTCTCTTTTCGAAGCACGCGCGCTGCGTTCCGAGGGAGTTAGTTCACGCATTCTCGTTATAGGGTATACGCCGACGGAAAATATTCTCTCGTCCCTTCCTCCGCTTACCTCAATTTCAGTTGGGTCGCTGTCTCAGTTGAACGAGCTCGCTCTGCGACGGGCGAAGACGATAATTCATCTTAAAGTTGATACGGGCATGCACCGGCAAGGGATTATGGTCGATGAACTCTCAGCCGCTATCGAGATAATAAAAAGATATCGACTAACGCTCGAGGGAATATGCTCGCATTTATCTGACGCAGAAAATGAAGATGTGACTCGTACAGAGGCTCAAATTTCCATCTGGAATTCAGTCGTGGAGAAATGTAAAATCGCCTTTCCAGAACTTACCTACATACATCTTTCCGCTAGTGCAGGCGCTCAATTTACCGCGAAGATTCAGGCGAACGTCCTTAGGCTCGGATTAGGGCTCTATGGTATCGATCTCACTCCGAGCAGCACACGTGAGTTAAAGCCAGCGCTTTCCTTGCGCGCTCCGATCAGCTCTGTCCGAACCATCGATACCGGAGAATCAATCGGCTACGGGGCAACTTTTACCGCAAAAAGAAAAATGCGAATTGCAACTGCTCCGCTTGGTTATTACGAAGGAGTCGATCGCCGACTTTCAAATAAAGGTGCTTTTCGCGTTCGCGGAAAATACGCTCCCATTGTGGGACGCGTGAGCATGAATATCACATCGATCGATGTGACGGAAGTTCCCGACATTGCGGTCGGAGACATGATTGAGATAATCAGTGACAACCCTCAAGCACTGCACTCGATAGAGTCATTTGCGAAAATTTGCGATACAATTCCTTACGAACTTCTGGTCCATCTTCCCGCACATCTGTCTCGCAACGTCCTTTAGGTCTCTTCCGGCAAAAAACCTCCCGCCTGATGTTTCCACAAATGGGCATAGATGCCCTTGTGAGCGATTAGTTCTTCGTGCGTCCCCTCTTCAGCAATCCGGCCACGGTCAAGCACCAAGATGCGATCCATCTGACGCAGAGTTGAGAGCCGATGGGCCACGGCAATAACGGTCTTTCCCTCCATGAGTAAACGGAGGGCTTTTTGTATTGCAACTTCATTTTGACTATCGAGTGCCGACGTTGCTTCGTCCAGAATTAAAATTGGCGCATTTTTTAAGATGGCGCGCGCAATAGAGATTCGCTGCCGTTCCCCACCGGAGAGCTTTACTCCTCTTTCGCCAACAAGGGTTTCGTAACCCTCAGGGAGCGCATTAATAAACTCATCTGCAAAAGCAAGCTTCGCCGCCTCTACAACTTCCTTTTTTGACGCACTCAGATTTCCGTATGAAATATTTTCCATCAATGAACGATGAAAGAGAAGCGCTTCTTGGGGTACCACCGCTATCGAATCCCGGAGTGAATCTTGTGTAGTTTTTGCAATATCTTGCTCGTCGATGGTTATGACGCCAGAGCCAATGTCGTAATTTCGTAGGAGTAATTTAACGATTGTCGATTTACCGGCACCACTCAGCCCCACAACACCGACCTTTTGTTTGCCTGGAATTACGAGAGCAAATGAGTCGAGTACATCTTTTTTCGACTCTCCGTAACCGAATGATATATTCTTAAATTCGATGCGCCCCTCAGAAATGCGAAGAGGCTTTGCATCGGGATCATCCACAATCTCATGCGGCTCAACAATTTCTTCAAGACTTTCGCGGACTTCGCCCCAAACTTCCGCAAATTTAATGAAATTTGAGCCCAATGACTGGAGAAGACCTTCTATGCGAAAAATGATCGTCATCACGAGTACAATATCGCCTAGAGAAACAAGTCCGCTTTTTGCAAATTGCACGGTCATGTAAACCATGGCGCCTCCGAACAGAACGAGAAGAACACTGTTCACGCTTCGGTTTATTGCACCAAATTTCCAACTTGCGTACGCTGCCACACGCCTTTCTTCAATCTTTTGTTTTAGACGATCGACTTCAAAATCTCGTCGCGCATATTCTTGCATTGCATTCACGTTGTTGAGCAAATCCACGGTTGCACCGTTGACGGCCGTCTCCAAATTGTGTGCGCGCATCGCATAGGGAATACGCAAGCTACTCAGATAGAAGTTGACGAGAACAATCGTGAAAACCCATACAAAAAATATTCCTGCAATCAGGTGGCTCACGGAAAGCGCTAGGAAGAAACTTACCGTGGCGCTCACAAAAATTTCGAGAAATCCCCATAAGCCTGCGTCGATAATTTCTCGCATGCCGCTCGACGTATGGCGGATTTTGTTCATCACCGCGCCAGCGAAACGATTGGTAAAGTACCCCCGACTATGCAGCGTGACATAGGAAATAAGACCGTATCTCGCGGTTGCCTGCGCCCCCGTGGCCCACACGCCTTCAAAGAAACTCGAGATTCTCCAAAGTGCTTTCGCTATCGCAAGAAGCCCCACATAGAGCACGCAGTCAAAAAGCAGGGCGTCGAACGAAGCGCCTTGCTGGAGCGCTACCGCGGCATTCACAATGAGCTTGAAAACAAAGGACGAGCTCGAGGAAATGATATTTCCGAGTATGGTAAGCGCGAGCGCAGTTACTGCAAATTTCCAATAGGGCTTCGACGCAAATAGAAAAAACTTGAGCGGGCTCGTCGTTCGCGGAATGTCGTCTCTCCACTTGGAATCCATCGCCTTAGTATGCCACAAGCCAATCTGGCCTGTTTCCTGTATCATAGATGCTCATGCATATCCTGGGGATCGAAACGAGCGCCGATGAGACGGCCGTTGCACTGCTCGATATAAACGGAAATGATCTCGGAAATCTGAACTTCAAGATTCAAGGCAGTGCGATTCTCTCACAAATTACAAAGCACGTGCCGTATGGGGGGATTTATCCCAATCTCGCGAAACGCGAACATGGGAGGAATCTTGTGCCAGTGCTCATGGAGACGTTGCGAGCCGCAAGCGATCTCCCGCACCTTTCGGGAAGTCCTGATGAAAAAATAATTGCTGAAATTAGCGTCATTCTGGAGCGCGAAACTGAACTTAAGGAGTATCTCTCGGAATTCTTACGATCTCATGCGAAGCCATCTGTGGATGCAATCGCGGTCACGTATGGGCCAGGGCTGGAGCCCGCTCTCTGGGTTGGAATTAATTTTGCAAAAGCGCTGAGTCTTGCCTGGGGCATCCCGATAGTTGGCGTAAACCATATGGAGGGTCATCTAATCACGGGTTTCCTAAACCCGTCATTAGGGAATAGTAATCAGATTATAAGTTCTAGTACAGAAACGTATTCCCTACTCCCGATAATCTCTCCTGTTCTTGCTCTTCTTGTTTCCGGCGGGCACACTGAATTGGTGTTGATGCGGGAGTGGATGAAGTATGAACTTCTGGGCGAAACACGGGATGATGCTGCCGGTGAAGCGTTTGATAAATGCGCCCGCCTCCTCGGTCTTCCGTATCCTGGGGGCCCAGAAATTGCGGAATTTGCTCGGGAGGCCCGCGCCTCGGGCCTCCCGCGCATTGCCATTCTTCCCCGCCCAATGCACGATTCAAAAGACTACGATTTTTCATTTTCGGGATTAAAGACAGCCGTGCGAAATGCGGTACACGAAAAGACGCTTTCAAAAGATGATGTTCGAGCATACGCCCGAGAAATTGAGGACGCTATCGTTGAGGTGCTGGTCAAAAAAACTGCGCGAGCGGCGGATGAATTTGGCGCACATGCAGTAATCCTCGGCGGCGGCGTTTCGGCAAACACTCACCTCCGCATCGAACTTACAAAAAGACTTAGTGGCACGCAAGTTTTATTTCCTCCGCCCGGACTTTCCACTGACAACGCCATCATGATCGCGCTGGCCGGCTACTTTCGAGCGCAAATGAAAGAATTCGCCGACCCTGTGACATTGAGTGCGAAAGGCAATCTCCGCCTCGCCGATTGAGTCACTTTTTGTTACCATCAACCAAATGGAACAGCGCGGAAGTGCCCCGGAAATATTTTTGAAGCCCTTCAATCCCGCAGAGGCAGAATTGTGCGTAAGCGAACTTTGGGGAAAAAGTGGTTATACAAACCCCGATGTGTGTGTAGCGAAAGGCATTACCGCGCCCGACGCCGAGCCCTACACAATAATCCTTCCCCCGCCAAATGTTACCGGCACACTTCACATGGGCCACGCGGCAATGCTTGCCATCGAAGATATCCTCATCCGCTACAACCGCATGCGGGGAAAGAAAACGCTTTGGCTCCCCGGCACCGACAGCGCAGCGATTGCAACACAAGCAAAAGTCGAGGGAGAAATATACAAAAAAGAAAAACTGACGCGCTACGACCTTGGCCGCGAAGAATTATTGAGACGCATTGAAAAATTCACCGAGGAAAGTAAAAGTACAATCATAAACCAGGTAGAACGACTCGGCTCAAGCCTCGACTGGAGCCGCTATGCGTATACTCTCGACGAAACTCGGTACAAGGCAGTGATGACTGCGTTTATACGCATGTACAACGCGGGGCTCATCTACCGCGGCGATCGAATCGTGAATTGGGATCCAAAATTGCAGACGACTGTTTCTGACGATGAGATCGAATACGTAGAGCAAAAAGATCCGTTCTATTATTTTCAATACGGCCCGTTCGTCATTGGTACCGTGCGCCCCGAAACAAAATTCGGCGATAAGTATGTAGTGATGCATCCCGAGGACGCGCGATACACCGAATATAAACACGGTCAAAAAATTGAACTCGAATGGATAAATGGCCCCCTGACGGCCACGGTCATAAAAGACGAGGCGGCTGACATGGAAACCGGAAGTGGCGTCATGACGATTACGCCCGCACACTCAAATGTCGACTTCGAAATAGCCGAGCGGCACGGACTGGATAAAGAGCAAATTATTGATGAACGTGGAATATTGCTAGAAATCGCGGGCGAATTCGCTGGTCAACACATCAAAAAAGCACGCGCGGCAATCGTGGAAAAATTAAAAGCAAAAGGTCTTCTCGTGAAAACAGATGACGCATATGTGCACAATGTTGCCACCAATAGTCGCGGTGGTGGAACCATCGAGCCTCAGATAAAACGACAATGGTTTGTAGGGGTAAACAAAAAGTTCACCATTCCCCATTCAAATATTCCCGGGATTTCCTCGGGCTCCGAAACGACGTTGAAAAAAATGATGCACGCGGCCGTGGAAAGTGGTGCAACAGAAATTCTTCCGGAGCGATTCGAGAAAATTTACTACCATTGGATAGAAAATCTGCGTGACTGGAATATTTCCCGTCAGATCTGGTTTGGTCATCGCATTCCTGCTTGGTTTCGAACAGATCCCAAACCCCTGAAAAATATTGAATTAATGTCTGAATCTGAAAAAAGAAAGGAGCTGTCGGAACGCCTGTCGACTCTCAAAATTGGTGATGGTGGCGGTGCACTCATAGATGAGGGAGTGAAAGTACAGATCGAAAGCCCCGGTAAAGGCTGGGAGCAAGACCCAGACGTGCTGGACACTTGGTTTTCATCGGGCCTGTGGACCTTTTCAACTCTTGGTTGGCCCGAGGAAACTACGGACTTAAAGAATTTCCACCCAACTAGCGTTCTAGAAACTGGCTACGACATACTTTTCTTTTGGGTGGCAAGAATGATATTGATGAGTGGATTCTTACTCGGTGACGTCCCGTTTAAAAAGGTCTATTTGCACGGCTTGGTGCGTGACGGCCAGGGCCGCAAAATGAGTAAGTCTCTTGGCAACATCATCGACCCACTCGTGATGATCGAAAAGTACGGCGCCGACGCGACCCGCCTTGCGCTCATTATTGGTGCACAGCCCGGCAACGATATGAAACTTTCTGAAGACCGCGTCCGCGGATACAAACATTTCGCGAATAAGCTCTGGAACATTTCTCGGTTTGTTCTCGAAAACCTCGATGACGGGTTTACGAAATCCGTCATTTCTGCTGAAGACGAAAAACTCCTTGATGAGGCGCGCGAGCTATCGAAAACTGTCTCTGCAAATATAGAGGAATTCCGACTCGATCTCGCCGCTGATGCTACTTATCATTTCGTTTGGGACCGCTTTGCCGCAGAAATGCTTGAGGAATCGAAAGCGATTTTGAAAGGCGAAGATGCAGGGGCGCGCGCTTCGCGCGCGCGCGTCCTCTACGAAATTCTTTTGATTTCCCTCAAACTCCTGCATCCCTTTATGCCCTTTGTTACCGAAGCAATCTGGCAGGAATTGCCGGCAAAAGAACGAGACCTTCTTATGGTCGCCAAGTGGCCGAACTAAGTAAATAGCGAGTATACTAGTCCCATGAACGAACTCGGAAATATCGGTGCGGCACTCCTTGGTGGCATGTTGCCCGCCCTTGCATGGCTTTGGTTTTGGCTTCGCGAGGACTCCAAACACCCTGAGCCGCGGCGTCTTATTGCGCTGGCATTTTTTGCGGGTATGGTGTCTGTTGCCGTAGCGATCCCCCTTGAAAAGGGTGCGCAGTCTTTTCTGGCGGGTGAAGTTCTGGTCTTTAGCGCGTGGTCAATCATCGAGGAGCTGCTCAAATACCTATTTGCGTATGCAACGGTGCTCTGGCGACGAGACAATGACGAGCCGATCGACTCGGTAATCTACATGGTTGCGGTGGCTCTCGGCTTCGCAGCCGCTGAAAATACTCTCTTTCTGCTTTCCCCTCTTGCAGGCGACACTGTTACGCAAACCATCATTACCGGAAACCTTCGATTTATTGGCGCCACGCTTCTTCACGTCATCTCTTCCGCTGCTATCGGGGTCGCGCTGGCAGTCACTTTCTATAAATCCAAAAGAACCCGTCATTATGCCGCTTTTGTCGGAGTTATCCTCGCCTCCCTTTTGCATGCAAGCTTTAATTTCTTTATACTAGAAGCACCTGAAGAAACGCTCTTGCGGACATTTTCGTTCGTGTGGGTGGGGGTCATTGTTCTTCTGGCCGTTCTTGAATACGTAAAACGCATTCATCCAAAATTGACTCGCTAACGATACATATGAAAAAAACATCCTTCTTTTCTAGAATCACCGGTTCAGACGACCAAGAAGACGACGACTACACCGTAGTTCCTGCGGGCGTACGAGCGGCATTTCAAGGAAATGGCGAGGAACGCCACGCTCGCATTTCTACGAAAAATGAAAAGTGGGCAAACGAAGAGCCGAGCGGCGAGCTGTCCGTCGATGTCTACCAAACTGCAGATTCGATTGTCGTCAAAGCTTTTATTGCAGGGGTCCAGCCTAACACCGTCGATATTTCCCTTACCCGCGAGATGCTGACCATTTCCGGCATGCGCCAAGATGAAAAAGAAGTTGAGGACGACAACTATTTCCAGCGCGAACTTTATTGGGGCACCTTTTCTCGCACCATCCTGCTTCCCGAAGAAGTCGATGTCGACATGGCCGAGGCCAGCGAAAAACATGGCATCCTCATGATCCGTCTGCCAAAAATTAATAAGAAACGAGAAATGAAACTCAAGGTGCGCACGAGATAAGGCATTCAAAAGGCCCGGCCGGAATTATCCAGCCGGGCCCCTTTCTAGATTGAGCCGTAAGTGCATCAACCACCTGACGAAGCATTGCTCCAGATGAAGAGGACAACGGCTGCGCCGGCAAACCAGTACCAGTTACTGACTAGCCAATGAACAACATCGTTCATATGTACGTACGCGAGCGTTAAACTCGCGCCCCTTTGTGTTACGTCACCCACATGGTGAACGTGCCACTGTTATACACCCACCATTCCTAAAGTCCAAGCTTGTAAATATCAAACGAATTCTCACCTTCAAACATGTCCGATGGGTTAGGAAGATAGGTTCGAGGTCGCATAATCTCGGCTGTCGCGTCGTTAATGAGCCGATGGAAGACAGCGAATGATTCCGCCTCTTCTTTAAAGTCGATAACATAACGCCTCATCTGAGGAGACCCGTCCGCATTTTTTCGCTTCTTTAATTCGTGAAAAATAAATCTTCTCACCGGCTTACCGTATTTTTGCGTTATCGTGTAGTAATTAAAGATCGACTGAATGACGAAAAGCGTCTTATCTTTCCCAAGCGGACTAAACGAGTCGACAAACTTATGGTCAACAATGTCCAGTGCGTTAGCATCGATCTTCGATTCCACCACGAGGTCTGAGATCGCCTTTATAGGAAGGGCGAGTCCTCGAACAGTTGCAATCCCTGCCACCTCAACTCCGAGCACTTTGTGCCTCGGCGGCTTTTCCAAATAGAAATTAATCGCTTGCAGATACTCTTTTTCCATATCCGCGCGCTTTTTCTTTTTCTCCGCTCGCGTGCGAGCTTTGCCAAAATTTATCTCAAAATCTGAGACATTTCGCAAAGACTCCAGCCCCAATTCGATTGACCCCTCCTTTGCTATCCCACCGTAGAAATGTTGAAGTGCCACATGAGCCGCCCGGCCCACGATTCCCGCTGGGGAGGTTGGAGTGTCATAAACGTGCTCAACGTAGCGCTTGTACCATGCCAGCGGATTACGGAGGAATGACATGAGCGACGAATGGCTCCAATGCTTGATTGGAGCGTGACTCTGCGCTTTTACTCGCACCGATTTAGGAATAGCTTTTTTGACTCTCTTTGAAGAGGAATTTGCACGCACCATAAAGCGAGTATAGCATTGGGCGTAATGACGTACGTTGCTTTTTTGCGAGGCATAAATGTTGGCGGAAACACAATCGTAAAAATGGTTGATTTAAATAAAATACTGGAGTCGCTTGGATTCAATAATGTGAAGACGGTCCTTGCGAGCGGGAACGCGATTTTTGACGCCTCAAGGACCTCAACAACAAAGATGCGCTCCCAAATCGAAACTGCGCTTGAAAAGAAATATGGCCGTAAAATTCTTGTAATTCTTCGCAATCTCTCAGAGTTGGAAAAGCTCGATGCGTCAAAGCCTTTTAAGGGTGTTCCCGTTAGCCCCCAAACACGTCTCTACGTGACCTTTCTTTCTGAGAAGCCTAAAAGCATTTCAATTACGAGTGCGCATCCGGGATACAAAATTCTTCGCACCACCCCAACTGAAATGATTAGTGTTTTGGAGCTTTCTCCAAAAGTCCAAACGCCCGACCTAATGAAAGCAATTGGCAACGCACTCGGCCCAAAGACAACAATGCGCAATTGGAATACCGTTCAAAAAATTATCAGCGCAGCCATTGCAGAATAATTTATACATGATACAAAAAAGGATATGAGCTTGAATTTGTCCGTGCTTCACGTCGTCCTACTTACCACCAACGAAGGTGGTCTCTGTCTTGGATAGCTAAACAAAAGCATCCAGACCAGAGCCCGCCTTCAAACGGGCTCTTTTCGTCTCTGAACCTCTCGGAAAGGAGGAAGCACATGAGCGAAACAACATACCTCCCGTTCTGTCAGGGCGGCAGGTGGGCAATAAGTCGAGAGATTTCTGGGGTTTGGGTTTATCTTATCCAAGATACTCCACCGGACAATCCCGTCCACGTGGAACAAGTTCTCCGCGCGCTCGGCTTCGAGCCAACGCCGGAGAATATCAACCGTTATTTCCCACAGGGAAAGTGTACGGAAAATCGATGCCCGACCTTGGAACTTCTCGAGCTATTTGCTCATCTAGCGAACACAAGACACGAGCATGGAGTATAGAAAACACCCGGGTTTCGGCTCGGGTGTTTATTTACTTAATTTCTGAAGATGGAGGGAGCATTACAGCAGTGTTTATAAATAATTTAGTGCGCTAAAGCAATGTAGTTATATTTGAAAAACAAAGCGGGTCCGACTAATCGATTTGAGAAATCGCTTGGTCTGATTGATATCTGGGTTCGGTGGGTATAGCATTTGAGGTGTGAAAAAGTTTTTGATTAACGCGAAAATCTGGCGGTACCCGGGGCTCGGCGGGTGGCATTTTGTGTATGTGGGAGATAAGAAATCAAAAAAGTTGCGTGATCTCCCCCGTGCCAAAAAGACTGGGTTCAATTCAATTAAAGTCCGCTGCAAACTCGGCAAAACCACCTGGGACACTTCCCTCTTCCCGTCCAAACAAGGCCCCTATCTTCTTGCAGTCAAAGCAAGTGTCCGAAATAAGGAAGGTGTTGGTGACGGCGACCTCGTCAAAATCGACTGCCGCTTGATCCAAGCGCCTTTAAATCCCATTACTTAACTCCAGAGTTAAGTAATGGGATTCATCTAATTCTCGGCTCTTTACTTCCTGCTGCGAGATCTGCAACTGCCTTACTTTGCGAGAGCTTCAGGATGCTGATTGCTCCAGGCGTTTAGGACTACAGCGGCGGAAACTGAGGCGTTTAAGGATTCGACATTGGGATGCATGGGGATTCTTAGCAAGATGTCGCAATGTTCGCGGGTTTTCATACGCAGCCCCTCCCCTTCGCTTCCTATTACAAATACCGTTGGGGCGTCAAAGGGCTCTTTCGAGACGATATTTTTCCCTTCCCCGGCGAGTCCGTAGATCCAAAAACCGCGCTCTTTTAAGTCTAAAATTGTGTGATTTTCATTATTGATCGCAACCAGTGGCACAGAAAAAACGGTTCCCGCAGAAGCCTTGCCGACAACGCCTGTAATCGGCGATTGATTGTGGGTGGGGATGAGAACGGCAGTTGCACCAAATGCGGCAGCGGAGCGAATGATGGCGCCGACGTTATGGGGGTCAGTAATTTCATTGAGAAGCACGAGACAAACTGACGGCGTCGCAGTTATTGAATTCATGAAATCGGCATAATTAAGGACCAGTCCTTCATGTGAGACGCGTGCAATCACACCCTGATGCACAGCTCCTTTCAGTTCGTTACTCAACGTTTTTTCATTTAATTCTTCAACATGAATTTTATGTGTTCGTGCGAGTGGAAGAAATTCGGGCTCGACCGTTGAGTTGAGGTATAAGACTTCGATTCGCTCCGGCGCGGCACTGATAAGTGCTTTTACTGCATGTCGCCCATAGATGTAGGTCGTGGACATATTTGGCAGTATACCTCTCTTCGCGCGCTCTACGCGAGCTTGAAAGTTGTTCAAATATGTGGGACAAATACGACTCGAGTTACGGCGATTTCCGTAACGCGTTGTGACGAGGAATTGGCTCATGGCTGAAAACGTACAGCTTGAAATGGAAGCAAATTCACTCCTCGAGACACGGCTTAAAGCTGGAAATCTCGTCGAGGGATTCGTTCGCATGACCGACCGAAAAATCTATTTGGGGAAACGGGCAAAGGCCGGTGCCCCCACAACATATTTTCCAGTCTGGAGAAACGGAACTGTTTCTAAAACACCGGTGACACTGCAACCGTCACGCGACGAAGAAGTTGTCCTCGTCGACGCCGGTAAGGTCGGCATAGAAGCCGGCCCCATCAAATGGGCGAACTGTTGAATCAGTGCTTCTGTATTGGGTAAGGCCGCGCGAAGAAGCGCGGCCTTTCTTTTTTGCCAATTTAGTAACTCCTCAGCTGTTTCGCTCGGTCGTGGAAACGGATTCGTTCCAATGCTTTTGCTTCGATTTGTCGGATGCGTTCGCGAGTGACGCCGAATTCTCGGCCCACTTCTTCAAGGGTGAAGCAGATGCCTTCGTCGGTAAGCCCATTTCGCATTTCAAGAATTTTTCGTTCCTTTGGAGAAAGCTCGTCAAGGATCGCCATCATTTGCTCGTTCAAAATACGACGTGAAGAGTCTTGGTCGGGACTAGCAATAGTTTCATCTGCTATGAATGAACCGAGAGTTGAGCGCTCATCATCGTCTTCCCCGACAGGGCTTTCGAGTGAGACCGTATCTTGGTTAATCTTTTGGATGGTGTAAATTTTGTCGACTTCTAGGCCCATTTCTGCGGCAATTTCTTCTGGAAGCGGGTCGCGGCCGAGGTGTTGGCTGAGTTCGCGTACTTTTTGCTTATATTTAGCGATAGTTTCCACCATGTGGACCGGGATACGGATAGTGCGGGACTGGTCGGCAAGAGCGCGCGTAATAGCCTGTCGAATCCACCAGGTCGCATAGGTGGAGAATTTATATCCTTTGGTGTAATCAAACTTATCAACGGCCTTAAAGAGTCCGAGGTTCCCTTCTTGAATGAGGTCAAGAAGAGTCAAGTCTGGAGAACGGTTTACGTATTTTTTTGCAATCGAAACAACAAGGCGGAGGTTTGAGCGCGCAAGAATCGAGCGCGCCTCTTCATCGCCATCGATAATGCGCTTCGCCAATTCTTTTTCCTGCATTCCATTTAAAAGTGGGTACTGACCGATTTCGCGCAAATACATTTGCACGGAATCATACCCAGCGTCAGCGCGTCGATGCTGGAGTTTTTTCTTTTCGAGCACGTGGTCCGCGCCCGCGTCTTCGAGCATGCCACCACCTTCGAGAACATCAATGCCGGCAGTACTGAACTTTTCGTACATTTCTTCGAGAAGAAGAACATTGTCTTCAATGGTTGGAAACTCACGAAGAATTTCATCATAGGTTACATATCCGCGCTCTTTGCCGAGCACGATAAGCGCCCCCACTTTATCCTGCGCTTTTCCTTTTTGGATTAATGTAAGTTTTGGAATAACGCGACGCGATAGTTTTGGCAGACGCTGACCAGCGGATTTTGCACGCGAAGAAGCGGAGTGTCGCTTCGCGGCATGAGGAACTCGGCGCGCAGGCTGCTTTGCTTTCTTAGCCTTCTTTTTTATTTTTTTTGTTGCCATAAAAATAGTGTACTTTGACCTAACAGACGCAAACAGAGCACTTCCCTATCGGGAAGCCTCTTATAGTGTCTTACCTTTCTGCCTCGTGGTTTATTTCACCTTCAAATCATTAAACAAAGGTTAGACAGGTGCATTCTACTCCTCTTTATGTAATTTTGCAATCTCCCCTGTTAATATCCGAGACCTCTCCATCAAGTCCCCTGACGAGACTCCGTCGCCCACGGCCTCGGCCCGCCTCAAAAGCGCCGTCACTTCCTGGAGCTCCAACGAGAGTCTTTCTCGTAACAAGATGCGCACCAAGGTCTTCGCATCCGCGGCCGTGGAGAGCCCAGGGCCATACAGGCGCTCCACTTCAAAACGAAGTGATTCTCTCTCGCTTTCAGAAAGTTGTTCCAGTTCCTTATACGGCGCACTGCCGATCGCGTGCTCAATTGAACGAGCATATTCTTCGAGCGGCCAGTGCGGTGCCTCACGTGTCTTTTCAAATAGCAAAATGGCGTAGGCTTGTTTCGCGCGGTCATGAGAAGCTCGCTTCCAAGAAGATACGGCCTCGGGAGGATTTGCTCCTTCGGTTGTTGGGATTTTTGCGAGCGCAGCAATAACAGCCGATTCTGAGACTCCCAAACGTGCGGAAATTTCATGAATGTATTGCTCTCGTGCAATGGGGCTCTGCACGTCCAAGATAAATGGGAGGGCAACTATTTCGACACTCCGACGAAATCCTTCCGGATTTTTTGAGTGCTCCGAAAGTACATCGAGCAAAAAAGTGACTATGTCTTTTGCTCCCGCGATTGATTTCTTCCACGCATCAGCACCTTCTTTCTGAATTAAATCCGCCGGGTCGAGCCCTTTGGGGAGTTGAGCGACTTTCACATTGAGCCCCGAAGCGAGCGCTGCGCGGGCCGCACGACCCGCAGCTTTGAAGCCCGCTTCATCGGGATCAAGCGCAATTACCAGATTCTCTGTCATACGCTTTATAAGAGCAGCGTGGTCCGCAGTAAAAGCCGTGCCCGAAACCGCTACCGTATTCCCCCATCCAGCCTGATGTGAAGCCAATAAATCCATCTGCCCCTCAACAAGAATCGCGCAATTGAGTTTTCGCATGGGGAGCTTCGCCTTATCAAACCCGTAGAGAATACGGGACTTATGAAAAAGCGGGGTTTCGGGACTATTCAAATACTTTGGCGCCTCTGGAGAAGCTTCCGCTCCGAAAATGCGCCCCGAAAAGCCGACAACTCTTCCTGCCGAATCTGAGATTGGAAACATGATGCGATTTCGGAACTTGTCCGAGAGCGTCCCGCGGTCGCTCTTTTTAGCGAGACCGGCGTCAATCATCTCTTTTTCCGAGTAGCCTTTCTTCTTTAGAAAATCAGCTGCATCGCCCCAACTGCTTCCCGCCCATCCCAATCGAAATTCTTTCATCGATGCATCATTGAGGCCTCGCTCCTTGAGATATTTTTTTGCTTCATCGGTAAGTGAATCAACGTAAAAGACAGTTGCCGTTTCGAGCAGCGAAAATAGTCGGTCACGATCATCCGTACCGGCTTTCTCTGATCGTGAAAATACGAGGGGGACGCCTGCCTTCTCCGCAAGAATTTTCAACGCGCCTTTAAAATCGAGACCCTCGATGCCTTGAATGAAAGAGAAGATGTCGCCACCAACCCCGCATCCAAAACAGTGATAGGTGCCGCGGTCCGGTGAGACATGGAACGACGGTGTCCTTTCGGCATGGAATGGGCACCGTGCTCGAAGAGCTCCCCCACTTCGCTCCAGTTTTACGTATTGTGAGACAACATCCACAATAGAGAGTCGGTCTTTGATTTTCTGAACGGTGTCCGATGTCATAACGTCATAATACTCCAAGAGCACCATAAGCTATATGGGCTCGAGGTGCTGCGGCTTTACTTATGCACATTGACCAAAAAATTTTCCCGAGAGAAAATGCAAGTAGGCACGTTCTCGCTTGTGCAGTGACATGATTTTTTTATCGTGTTCAGAGGTGCAAGTTTCAACCAAAAATCCGTTTGCCCACTGGCAAACGGATTTTTGGTTTTGTACAGTTGTTTTAGACTTGAATTCCCTTCATCATAGCGTGAGCAGAAGTTTTTTCGTTCGTTCAGCACTTTGGAGGCTCTTTATGCGACTGATATACCGCAACGTCCTTCCGCTCAGACACGTAATGCTCCTTATTCTCATTGTCGGCATGTACCTGTCATATCTACTGCTTCAGAATCTGGGAGAACGTGGATCGTCGTGGATCGCAATCTTTATTTCGATTCTGCCGACGATAGTCCCGTTTCTCATGACGATGGTCGTCTGGAATCACTAACGCTTGATGCAAAAAAATAAGCCGCTCCTTTTGGAACGGCTTATTTCTTTTTACTAGAACTTCGGCTTACGCTCGCGCCTCTGGAACAACATCTACCTTTGTCGCAGCAGAAAGAGCATCGCTTTTAGCAAGCTCACTCAACATATCCTGAATCATCTTGTGCTTCTTGCTCCCCGCAAACCCTGTTCCCGCTGGGATAAGGCGACCGATGATGACGTTTTCCTTGAGGCCGACGAGTCGGTCGACTGCGCCAGAAACAGCTGCCTCTGCAAGTTTGCGAGGTGTGTTTTGGAATGAGATCGCAGAAAGGAACGATGCGCGAGTAAGAGAGACTTCGGTGATACCGAGAAGGAGCCCCTTTCCTTTTGCGGGCTCTTTGCCTGCTTCTTTCATTTCATTATTGACGCGTTCGAATTCGAAGTCTGCCACAATGTCGCCCGCTGAAAAGCCCGTGTCTCCGGCAGAAACAACAGATACGCGAGAGAACATTTGCTTAACGATAACTTCGAGGTGCTTGCGGCCCGTGGACACACCCTGAAGCTCGTAGATGCGGGTAATTTCGCTGATGATGTATTCCTGGGAAGGAATCTTACCCGCGAGAAGAAACAGCTCGTCGAGGTCAGCGGAGCCGTCGGTGAGAAAATCTCCCTTCGTTACATTGGCGCCCTGCTTCACGACGATCTGACGAAGCGACGGGATGCGATATTCAGTATCTTTCTTAGGTGACTTGCCACTTTCTGGAAGAATGTGAATCACTGTTTCTGTGCCATCACGTTCGATCGATTCAATAACTCCGGTGATGCGCGCGAGGGACGCCGGTGCCTTTGGCATTCGGCTTTCAAAAACTTCTTCAACGCGCGGCAGACCCATGGTGATGTCTCCGCCGGCGGTTGCAACGCCTCCCGTGTGGAAGGTACGCATGGTCAGCTGGGTACCTGGCTCGCCGATCGCTTGCGCGGCGACGACGCCGATTGCTTCTCCGAGGTCGATCATTTCGCCATTGGTGAGGTCAACGCCGTAGCATTTCTGACAAACTCCTCGCGCAACCTTACAGGTCATTGGACTTCGCACGGTCGCACTTGGAGCATCGCTCGCTTCGATAATTTTTGCGTCATCTCGGCTAATGAGAGAGTTTCGTTTGAATCCAGCCACTTCTTCAGCAAGAACACGGCCGTGAAGTCTTTCGCCAAAGGTGCCTCCGATATTTTCTTTGCCCGGTCGCATGATCATGACGCCATCTTTGGTGCCACAATCGTCTTCAAGAACGACGACGTCGTGCGCAACATCGAAGAGGCGGCGTGTGAGGTAACCGGCGCGCGCGGTGTTAAGTGCGGTGTCTGCAAGACCCTTACGAGCGCCGTGCGTCGAGATGAAGTACTCGATTGGAGTTAATCCTTCCTTGTACGATGCGAGAATTGGGAACTCGATGATTTCTCCCTTTGGGTTAGTGATGAGACCTTTCATACCGGCCATTTGGTGAAGCTGCGCTCCTGAACCACGAGCGCCCGACGTAATCATGTCGTGCACAGGCCCTTGATCGTCGAGAGAGTCGATGACGTGCTTTCGCAATTCAACAGAAACTTTCGCCCAAATGTCGATCGTCGATCGCTTTCGCTCGTCTTCCGTGAGAAGACCGTTGTCGAAGTTTTCTTGTTCCTTCGCTGCTGCCTCGCGACCAGCCTGAACCATTTCGGTTTTGATTTTGGGCACCATGACGTCTGAGATTGACCAGGTGATGCCGGCGTGGGTCGCGTATTTGAATCCGAACGCCTTGATCTTGTCGAGGATCGCGGGGACTCCGTCGAGCGAGTAGTGCGTGACAAGATTTTGTACGAGCGCACCCATGCGTTTGTTAGTGATTTCTTCGTTCACGTATGCGTAGTCATTTGGAAGGACGGAATTAAAGAGAAGTCGCCCGACGGTTGTCTCAAATACCTCACCTTCATACTGTGCGTACTTCTTATTCTCCGATGGAAGAACTTTAATTTTCGCTCGCAAGTCAATTGCGCCGAAGTCATAGGCAGTAATCGCGGCATTCGTAGAAGGAAATGCGCTTCCCTCTCCTTTCAATCCCGTAACGGCCTTCGTCATCCAGTAGCAGCCGAGCACGATATCGAGAAGTTTTGAGGCAACAACAACGTCGCCACTGCCTGGCTTCAATACGTTTTTGTTCGATGACATGATTTGCGCTGCTTCCATCTGCGCGGCTTCAGAAAGTGGCACATGAACGGCCATCGCGTCGCCGTCGAAGTCAGCATTGTACGCGGGACAAACGAGTGGGTGCACCTGAATGGCGTTGCCTTCGATAAGAACCGGTCGAAATGCCTGGATCGATTGGCGGTGAAGAGTTGGTGCGCGGTTTAGGAGCACGTATTTTCCAGAAATAGCTTCTTCGAGAATCGGCCACACTTCTGGGGCTTCGTCTTCGATGAGGCGTCCCGCACCACGAATGTTGTACGCAAGTTCTCGTGAAAGAAGTCCTGCGATGACAAATGGTCGAAAGAGTTCGAGTGCCATGTGTTTTGGAAGTCCGCATTCATCGAGGGCCAAGTCTGGTCCGACAACGATGACCGAACGACCCGAGTAGTCCACGCGTTTTCCAAGCAGGTTTTGTCGGAGGTACCCGTGCTTACCTTTCAAATAATCTGCGAGCGATTTAAGAGCGCGTCGGCGTCCACCAAGAATACCGAGTACTCCTGCACCTCGACGCATAGAGTTGTCGAGAAGTGCGTCCACTGCTTCCTGCAAGATTCGCTTTTCGTTTCGGAGAATTACTTCAGGCGCGTGAATCGCAACGAGGCGCTTCAAACGATTGTTTCTATTGATGACTCGTCGATAGAGGTCGTTCAAATCCGATGATGCATGTCGTCCACCTTCAAGAGCAACCATTGGACGAAGTGCGGGTGGAACAACAGGAAGCCGCGTCATGAACATCCACTCGGGACGAACTTTTGCGCGGAACATTGCTTCGGCAAGCGCGAGACGCTTTCGAAGTCGATCTCTGTCCGCCGCACCTGATTTTTCAAATTCAACCTTGAGTCTCTTTACGAGGTCTCCCAGGTCGATCTTCTTCAAGATTGTATAGAGCGCTTCTGCACCAATTGCGGCGCGGAACATTGCGCCGTATTTAACCGCGAAAAGATGGTACGCAGCTTCATCGAGCACCGAGCCCATTTGAATGGACTCGATTTCTTTCTTTGCCTTTGTCGCAAGATCCTTAAGACGAGTCTTTTCGTCCGCATTATTTGCCGACTTCGTCTTTGTCATGAATTCTTGTTCGAGATCCTTGAGAAGTCGCGTGCGCTCGGTTTCATCAACTGAGGTGACGATATATCCGGCGAAGTACACTACTTTTTCTACTTCGGCGGCAGACAAGCCAAGCGTAAGCGCGATTCGAGAAGGAATTCCGCGGAGAAACCAAATGTGCGAAACTGGCGTCGCGAGATCAATGTGGCCCATGCGTTCACGGCGTACAATTGCACGCGTAATTTCAACGCCACACTTTTCACACACAATGCCTCGGAAACGAATGCCACGATATTTTCCGCAGTAACACTCGTAGTCCTTTTCAGGTCCGAAAACGCGCTCGTCAAAGAGACC
>JAYTPG010000034.1:0-8644 GCA_043747375.1 Candidatus Kaiserbacteria bacterium
GACAAACCCCTCGGCTTTAAGATCCGCCCGAATGATGTCGAAACCACCCGGAATCCGCGTCGCAAGCCATCCTTCATAACTTCGGACGAACCGTGTGGCACATCCGTAGTTGGCGAGGTTGTCCGGCAAAATACTCGCAGGGAGTTTTCCCGCATCGTTTGCCGCAAGTAATTCACGAGCAACAGCGCTCGCTTCAGCAAATGTTGCGGCCCCCGCTGTGTCGTAGGCTTCACCCTGTACGACCGCAATTTTTCGAATAGCAAAAATGCTTGCCATTCGAAGCGACTCGGCCGGATGCTCGTTTGAAAGCATCAGTCGGGCCTGTTCGAAAATCGTACAAAGATTTTCCTTCTTCTTGTCGCCGCGCCGATAGTTAAGCGCGGTTACTCCGATCAGGCGCATGACCGCCTGTCCGGCTTTTCCTTTTTCCGCACCGTGCCACATCTCGAGCGCCAGACAAAGCGAATCGCTCTCGGTGAGCGTTAACTTTTCTTGCGTCTCTTTCGAGGCAAATTGCGAACGAAATCGGGAGACGAAATCAACGCCCAGCATCGATCCCACCATCCACACGATAACAATGGTGGCGAGACAAATGACGAGCGTCGTCAGCTTACTGAGCATCTGGGTTATCCTCCCCAAATCACCGGGATTTTCCGGCAGCCAGAATTATACCACTTTTGTGCCTTTCTGTCTAGTATTGCAATGCCTACTTGGTGGCTCTACCAATGACTTTTTTGATTGTTTCAATCACGTGCGACGTGCCGAGGCCATAGAACTCAACAAGCTCTTTTGCTTCGCCCGACTGACCATATCGATCTTGCATACCGAGAAATTCGATCGGCATTGGGGCTGTTCGTGCAAGAAGTTCCGCAATGGCTCCGCCGAGTCCCCCATGCACTTGGTGCTCTTCATACGTAACGACGGCTCCCGTGGCGAGCGCTTCGCGCACAATCGTTTCTTCGTCGAGCGGTTTTAGTGTGTGCACATTCGTAAGAGAAACGTGAATCCCCTCTTTTTCAAGCTGCGCGGCGGCGGCAAGCGCGTTATGAATAAGTGGGCCCGTACCAAAAATAGCAACGGACGGTTTCTTTCCTTCTGCCGGTTTCCAGAGCACATTTGCTTTTCCAATTTCAAACGGAGTTTCCGTCGTGGTAAGCACGGGTGTTTTCTCTCGTGCAAAACGCATATAGACTGGCTTCCCTACTTTTGCGGCAGCAAGAGTAGCCTTTCGTCCCTCTTCGGCGTCGCACGGAGAAATAACTATCATGTTCGGCATCACGCGCATGAGGGCCAAGTCTTCAAGTGCTTGATGCGTCGCGCCATCGGGCCCCGTGAGAAGCCCGGCGTGCATGCCGCAAGCTATGGCAGGTACATTATTGAGCGCGATCGTCGTTCGAATTTGCTCCCAATTTCGCCCAGGACTAAACGCTGCGTACGAGGTGAAAAAAGCAATTTTGCCATAGTTCGCCATTCCCGCGGCGACCGTCGCGAGGTTTTGTTCCGCGACGCCAACTTGCACATAGCGATCGGGAAATGCTTTTCCAAATTTATCGGCCTGAGTGGATTCGCCCAGGTCAGCGGTGAGAACGACGACTCGCGGGTCGAGTGTGCCGGCTTCTACTGTACCCTTTCCAAATCCTTCGCGGGTTGCTGCCTTTTCAGTGCCCGCTACAGCGTCCTCTCGTAATTTCATTGTTGGATTTATCATATATCGAGAAGATTTATGCCGACTTTTTCATTATAGACGCGCGCCGCCGGGACCTCGAACGGTGTCAGCATAATTTCTAACGTTACGGCTACGACGGCCTGCTTGACGTGTGCCCCAAGGCATTCAAGTGAATCGTCCATTCGTGAAAGTGCGGCATGAAGATGCATAAACGGACCACTAGTAGCGGTCGCAATATTCCCCTGCATTGATGCCACCTCGAACGGGCCTGTCTCTATCTTCAAAATGTATTCTCTCGTCTTTTGATCGTAATATCCAACCTGGACATGTTTTACCGCTCCCATGCCTTGAATCCAAGCGGCCTGAATTTTCTCTCGAACACAATAATCGAGGATCGTTTGCACGACCTCTTCGCCTTCAGCGAGAACAAGAACGTGATGCGTATTTCCTTTGCGTGATTTCATGTTATTTTTTTTCTATTTCAACACGAACTTCCGCAAGTCTCTGCAAGAATACTTCCTTTTGCTTATCAGCGGGAATTTTGTCAGTAGGGCCTTTTCCGGGCGGAGCGCCGTGCCATCGGTAATCACCCTCAATATCAATAACGCCTTTTCCCGGGGTTACGTGCGCCAAAATGAGTGTGGGGCGATCTTTCATTTCTGCAGCCTCGTCACAGGCTGAAATAAATTTTCGCATATCGTGCCCATCTATGGCGATGACATTCCAATTAAATGCTCGGTACTTGTCTGCGAGGGGTTCAAGGGGCATGACGTCTTCGGTATTTCCATCAATTTGAATATAATTTCTATCCATGATGCCGACCAAGTTTGACAGACGATACTTTGCCGCAAACATTGCGCCCTCCCACGTGTTTCCCTCTTCTTGTTCTCCGTCTGACATCGCGCAGAAAACGCGGAATTTTTTGCCGTCCATCTTTGCGGCCAAGGCGTACCCCGCAGCCTGAGAAAGTCCGGAGCCAAGTGGGCCGGAAGTAGTTTCGACACACGGAAGCATGTCGCGCTCGGGGTGTCCCTGGAGGCGTGACCCGAACTTCCGTAGCGTCATGCATTCTTCTACGGGGAAATACCCCGCGT
Organism: Candidatus Kaiserbacteria bacterium; assembly: GCA_043747375.1. Classification (GTDB taxonomy): domain Bacteria; phylum Patescibacteriota; class Minisyncoccia; order Phycocordibacterales; family UBA2100; genus UBA10103. The sequence goes on from JAYTPG010000034.1 coordinate 2,761, forward strand.
GAGCCATTGCAGCGTATCGAACCGGCGTGATGTGGCCGTTTGAGAGCATCAAGCGATCGCGCTCTTCCCAATCCCATCTTTTGGGGTCATGTTTCATTACATGAAAATAGAGTGCCGTAAAAATGTCGGTCATGCCGAGCGCGCCGGACGAGTGGCCCGATTTTGCTTCGGTAAGCATTTCAACGATAGTTTTACGGATGTCATTCGCTTTCAGTTCTAGCGACTTAACCTCCAAGTCCGTAATCATGCGCGAATTATACCCCAGCCTGAGCAAGCGCAAGCAGTTGTGTATAAGCGGCTTTTGGGTCTGGAGCTTTGGAAATAGCAGACCCGACACCAAATCGGCGCGCTCCGGCTTTTGCCAAGCGTTCGATGTTTAAAATCGAGACACCGCCATCTATTGAAATGATTGTCTGAGGAAAACGAGCATGCAAAACGGAGATCCGATCAAATATTCTCTCATCGAAGAGAGCGCCTTGTTTACCAAGTGATGCAATAGACATTAATTGAATAACGGAACTTTCAAGAACAAATGGGTAGACGCCTTCTAGCGGTGTATCTAATAGAACGGCTAGCCCTACTTCCCGAGCGCCTGCTAGCTTCCAGGCGGAGAACACTGAGCGAACCTCCTCTGCACTTCTAAATACCTCGATGTGGGGAATCAGTCGCTTACAGCCCATACGTGCCAATGCGAGACCGATTTCCAACGGATCCATTACCATCATGTGTGTCTCGTATTCGACTTTGTCGGAAAGAGGAAGCTGTTCGCGAGCCGCGACTTTGTCGCTCAGCTCCTTCCACTGATTCGCATACGGCCATGAGATTTCTGGCGCAAACTGGCCATCGTCGATATCGAGCTGGACGTGCGGAGCAAACGCGCTAAAAAACTCTGTTCGTGCAGCGAGATCCTCGTACGTTGGCGGACACGTGTTCGTCGGGAAAATTTCTACAATTTTCATGTCAGAGTATCAATTTGCGCGATGCGTCGCGCATGTCGCTCTTCACCAGGAAAAGGAAGCGCGAGCCATCGCGTCATCGTATTTTTTGCTTCTTCTAGAGTCAAAAATCTTCCTCCGATGGATAGAGCGTTCGCATTATTGTGCTCGCGAGTCGAGGCGATCATATCGAGTCTTTTGCCCGATGCGTCAATCTGTTCACCGCCATTGCCATAATAGAGTGCGCACCGAACTCCTTTGAACCGGTTTGCGACCATTGCCTCGCCCTGCCCCGACCCTCCAAGCACGATGGCGCGACTATCATTGCCTTCGATGGCGTCGATGGATAGTTTTGCCGCAGCACTTGCGATTATCGCGGGGTAATCATCGTTTGGGTCATTGGTACGAGCGCCGCAATCTTCAACTTCATATTTGAGTTCATCACGCGCGTACACGAGCAACTGATTCTTTAAATCAAACGATGCATGGTCCGCGGCGAAATAAATCTTCATACTCAAAGGCCCTGCCCCGCTGCGAGCACGTGCTCGACCAGCGTATGTGTGTATCCCATTTCGTTGTCATACCACGCGAGCACTTTCACGAGATTTCCATCGACGACGCGCGTCATGGTGAGATCGGCGATGGAGCCATAGGGAGTGCCTACAATGTCGGAGGAAACCAATTCTTCTTCTGAGGTGGAAAATACTCTCTTCCAGCGGTCGAGAGTCGCGGCTTTTTTTAGTACGTCATTAATTTCGGCGACAGAAGTATTTCGCCTGGCAATAAACGTAACATCGGCGAGTGAGCCTGCGGCAACCGGAACGCGCACGGCAATGCCGTCGAATTTGCCGGTGAGTGCGGGATACGCTTTCGTAACTGCGATTGCGGCTCCTGTGTGCGAGGGCGACATGTTGATTGCCGCGGCTCTGCCGCGGCGGAAGTCGTCCTTTGTGCCGGTGTCGACAATTTCTTGCGTAGCGGTATATGCGTGCGTTGTATTTAAGATTGCTTTTTCAATACCAATTGCCTCATCGAGAATTACAATGAGCGGCGCAGCGGCGTTGGTTGTACATGAGGCATTCGAAGTAATTTGGCAATCCTTCAGTTTTTCGTCGTTGATACCAAGCAAAATCGTTCCGCCGGTTACCCCGGCGTCCTCCGGCTCACCCTTTGCCGGAGCAGAGATGACGACTTTTTTGGCCCCTGCATCAAGATGCGCTTTTGCTTTTACATAATCGGTAAAGAAACCAGTTGCTTCGACAACAACGTCAATCCCCTCTTTGCCCCAGGGTAAATGGGCGGGATCTTTTTCTGCAAACATATCGATTTCCCAGTCCCCTGCAACAAGTTTTCCGCCGGAAACGTGAACATCAAATTTTGCGCGCCCGTACACGGAATCATATTTAAGTAAGTACGCAGAGTTATTGATGTCGCCGAGGTCGTTTATGGCTACCACCTGCATTTTATCTTTTTGTAAATATGCCGAGCGAAGAAATGCTCGGCCAATTCTTCCAAAACCATTGATTGCAATTTTCATGCCCGCATTATACACGCAAATATACGTCTGTGCGGGGTGCGTCCATGATACACATTTCCGAAACTGACCCCCTAATTCCTTCACCAGAATTACTTAAGAATCTCTTGCTCAAGACGAGATAGTCGTGCCTCAAGGGCGGCATTTTGCGCTTTAAGAGAATCGTTTTCTGCTTTTAGCTCTTGCACAGACTTCACGAGCGGCACTACAAGCGCCGAGTAATTCATGCCCTTTGGATTCGATATACTCTCTTGTGTTCCGTCAGGTAATGTTATGACCTTATTTTCTGAACTTGTAACAATCACGTCGGGGAACACTTTTTCAACCTGCTGCGCAATAAAGCCGATCTGTTCTCCATCTTTTTTATCGCTCAAGACATCTTTCCAGTGGAAGGTCACGGGGTTAAGTTTCATGATTGCTGAAAGGCCGCTGTCTTGTGAAAGAGGTGCAATGTCTTTCTTCAGGCGAACATCTGAGCACGACTTGCCGCTACAAGTACAGGATTGTAAGGTGTATGAACCGGTGAGTGAACCGTTTGTGCAGGTTCTCGTTTCGGCGGTGCAAAAAGTGGTGCTCAAGTACGCGGTTACACTACTGCCACTATTTAATGTGGCTCCCCAAGGGGTCGTACAGGTTTTAAGACATGATCCAAAGGTGTACGTGCCGGATAATGTCCCGTTAGTACAGGTGCGGGTCTGACTTGGGCACGTAGCACTGCTGGAATTAAGAAATCCGGTGGCCGATGCACCGCTTGCGATCGTGCCGCCCCACGGAAGAGTGCACGTCTTTAAACACGAGAGATTCGTATAGGTGCCTGACAAAGTAGTATCCGTACAAACCCGTGACTCATTTGGGCACGTAGCACTGCTGGTGTTCAGGTAGGCCGTCGCACTAGAGCCGTCAGTAATCGTCCCACCCCAAGGGAGCGCGCAAGTACAGATGGCCGCAGTTACCCCAGATGGAGGCGCACCGTAAAAACTCTGCCACTCAGCGATCGAAGCGGTGGGAATATAAACACTTAGACCGGTGCCACTCGAATCTGTTATTTTCTTGCACACACTATCTGGTCCCACAAGCGAGCTTGTGCCTCCATAGGCAACGGTGCCTCCATCAGAAGCTATAACATATACTGCCCCCGTTCCAAGAGCTGCTATTAACCCCAAAGCCACAAATACTTGCCTCGAAAAGGCGAGTTTTTTATTTAGAATTTTTAAGAATTTCGATTTCATGTCGCAAAGAATCTATCTCTGTCTGCTGCTCTTTTACCGCTTCGATGAGCGGCGCGATAAGTTGATCATATTCAACCATCTTGATTCCTTCTCGAGTGGATTGAACGGCGCTAGGCATCACCTTTTCAACCTCTTGTGCAATCACTCCAGAGCTGGGCGTACCGTCTTTCTTCCAATCAAAGGTAACCCCGCGAAGCTTCTCTACAATTTCAAGACCCCTGCTGGTTTGAATATTTTCCTTTAGACGTTGATCCGAGTTATGAAAATACCCTGCCGCATTCATGTTACCCGAGGTATAGACCGTGGAATTGCCGTAAAATGAATACGCATTGGCGTGCCCCAAAATCCCATAGATTGTTCCGTTTGCGGTGTATCCCAGAACACCCCCATACGATGCGGAGAGACTTTTCCCGTAGATCCCGTAATTAGCTGCAGATTCCCCATAAACTCCATAATTCGCACCACTACTTAATCCTGTAACTCCAACACCGGAACTACTTTTCCCATAGATACCTGCGCCTGCACCGCCATCAACATGAAGTTTGCCTAGGCTGGGTGTAATGCCAATACCCACTAAAGTACCATTGTCTTGAATGAGCGAAGGGGCGAGCGCTGTGGCTGAGGTATATTTCGGCACAAAGCCTGCGCTACCACCGCTAATGCCTCCCCCAGAAGCAGCGGTCGATTGGGTCGTTCCATCCGCGAATTTTACGGAAGTAACAGGCCCAAGCGTAAGATAGTTATTTATTATAGTACTCAGGTCATTCCATACGCCGCCAGAGTTTTTAAATTTCAGTATGCCGCTAAAATCAGCGACGCCGTAGCCCGCGTTTCCTGCGGTCGCACCAAAGTTTAAGTAACTGCCGCCAGCAGCGCCGAGCTGAAGGTTGTTGGTGATCAGAAGCGGTCCTGTTTTCGTCTGGACGACACTTCCCACATTGAGCGGCGCTGAAACGTTTGAGTTTGGAGGAGAAGCTGGTGGGGTCGTCCACGCGAGCGCAGTGATTCCCGAAAAGAGAATTCCTGCCGAGAGCGCCAGGGCGATTTGGAGTGGTCGCATAGGAACATTCTATTCCCTTCGCGACCAAAAAAAAGAAGCCTCTGTGGACAACGGAGCGCCTCAGCGAACTGATTGGTACACACGATCTTGACCGCCTTTACTGAAAACAATTTGCCACAATTGTATTCGGCGCGCTTTAAAAGCACCTGCAAAACTATTAAAATAATATCTGAACATTCTGTAAAAGGTTTCTGAGTATTGCTTTTCAATCTGGGCACGGTTTTTCTGAAATTTTTCGTCCCACGCATGAAGCGTTTTGTGATAGTACGGTCCAAAATTATGCCAATCTTCCATCACAAAAAATTTCTCACTCGCCGCGCCTATTTGTGAAATGGCTGGCAGCATGCCACCTGGAAAAATGTATTTTTCTACCCAGGGGTTAACGCTCGATGATCGCTCGTTTTGAGCAATGGTGTGAAGAAGAAAAAGTCCATCGTCGGCAAGAATTCCATGGACGACTTTCATAAAGTGATAGTAATTTTTGTGGCCCACGTGTTCAAACATGCCCACAGAAAGAATCTTGTCGAATGTCTCGCCGGTCAAATCTCGATAATCTTGAACGCGAATTTCTACAGGAAGATCCTTGCCGCGCTCTTTTGCATATGTCGCTTGTTTTTGAGACAGTGTAATGCCTACAACTGAGCAACCATATTTTTCTGCGGCATATCTCGCAAGCCCACCCCATCCGCAACCAATGTCGAGCACTCGATCGGTTTTCTTCAGCTGTAACTTTCTGCAAATCAGATCCATCTTTTGTTCCTGCGCCGTTGCGAGGTCCTCCGTGTCCTTAAAGTAAGCACAGGAGTACTGCATGTGTGGATCGAGGAAGGATTGGTACAATTCGTTACTCAAATCGTAATGCTCCTTAATGACTTTCTTTGCGCGTACGCGTGACTGTAGATTCAAAAGACGACTCTTGAGAATGAGGAGAACAAGCGGGAGTGTGATTTCATTTGCATGTTTGCCAGATCGAAGAAGTTTCTCTATGAAAAGATCGATTCTTTTACAATCCCACCATTTTTCCATAGACACCTTCTCCGAGTTGTCTGAGCAACTGACGGAGCTCGACGCGCGTATCGAGCGGGTGACGCACCGAATCACGCGCGTGTATCGAACGCATCCAGTC
>JAYTPG010000035.1:0-5122 GCA_043747375.1 Candidatus Kaiserbacteria bacterium
GCTTCGGCATGAAATTCACGCATGAGTCGAGCGCCGAGTGCGTGGAAGGTGGTGAGTAGTGGTGAGCCGCCCTTCGGGGTCTCGATCAATCTCTCTACGCGCTCCCGCATTTCTTTTGCGGCCTTATTGGTGAACGTAACCGCGAGAATATTTCTCCCTTGTACGCCTTTCGAAATAAGATGCGCGATGCGATGCGTGATTGTCTTTGTCTTACCTGCCCCCGCACCGGCAACTATGAGAAGTGGCCCCTCAGTTTTTAAAACAGCCTCTTTTTGACGTTCGTTAAGATTTTTTAGCGGTTCCACGAAGCGAACTATAACATCTCTTTTTTTAGTTTTTTCATGCACGGCGTCAAGGAGCCTTGTAAATAAGCCAAAAAATGCCTTTTTAGCAAAAAAAGGGCCAGGATTGACAAAATAGTTATTCACTCGTCCTGCCAAATATGAATTGACGATTAAGACTTAAAAAAGGTAGAGTGTTAGAAGCGATGACAAGACCGTCTTTCCGGCCCGCCTATTTTATCTAGGATTTGAGCCAAAATTCAGACATTCCGTAAACGTTATCGCGCAAAAAAGGCTCTAAACTTACGTTTTTCACGACTTGAGGCCCAATGGGCTTTTCGCGTTTGAAATAGAGTTTTTCCTTCGAATCGGCCTATTTTGAAAATAAAAGAGGATTCTGGCGCGCGAAACTCCGCCCAGAAGACATATCGAAAATCTACGGGACATTCGCTTGCGCCCCTTATTTCTCTTCTTATCGTGGCGAGCGCGTTTATTCCTGCGGCAGCACGTGCCGGGGTAATAGGCGATTTCTTTCTCGCTTTTTCGCAAAGTGTACAGGCGGCAGAGCTCACGCCTTCAGAGCATGGAAACTTACAGACCATGTTGCTACCTCGGCCCGCAATGAATCTTAATCCAATCTCAGCGCGTGGAGGTGGCGACGTCACCATCGTTGACTCGAATTCCCTTGTGCCCGCAGAAGGCCCTGCGGGAACCATCGCCGACATGGAAAAGCCAAAAGTATCCACGATAAGTAGATATGTGGTGCGTGAAGGAGATTCCCTAAACGGCATTGCAAAACTCTTTAATGTGAAGCCAAGTACCGTGCTTTGGGCGAATGACTTGCCCGTCGGGGCCGCCCTTCAGGTCGGGCAACAACTGACCATCCTCCCGGTTACCGGACTTCGTTACACTACGAAAAAAGGAGATACCCTTGCTTCTATTGCGAAGAAATATTCCGCTTCTGCCGACGAGATTGCAAGCTACAACGGTGTTGACGACAGCACGCTCGCGGCTGGAGTTGATCTCATCGTTCCGAATGGTGAAATTGAGAGTGCTTCGTCGGTTCGTACGCCCCTCAAAAAACGATCATCGAAAATTGGACCTGAGCCAGCTCACAACGTTGGTCCGCAAGGGTCTGCTTCTGAGATGGCCTACTACATAGCTCCGCTTACTGATTATATTGAGACACAAGAGATTCATGGATACAATGCGGTTGATCTTGCTGCCCCAACAGGGACACCTGTTTTTGCCTCTGCGGGAGGAGATGTAATCGTTGCCAAGGGTTCAGGATGGAATGGTGGCTATGGAGAATACGTCGTAATTCAGCATGACAATGGCTCGCAAACACTCTACTCGCACATGTCGAAAGTCTCTGCATACGACGGGCAGTCCGTCGCTCAGGGCGAAGTCATCGGATATGTGGGGCAAACGGGCAAAGCAACGGGCCCTCATGTGCACTTTGAAATTCGAAACGGAATAAAGAATCCGTTCTAGCGAACACCTCTTTGTGCTACATTTCGCGGGCTCTATATTGTAGGGCTTCAAGCATATGAGGCGGTTCGATTAAGTCCGAGCCGCCTAAGTCGGCGATGGTGCGCGCTACTTTAATGGTTCGGTGAAAGCCTCGTGGGGAAAGTTTTAGAGTGTGCGCCGCCCCCATAAGCGTTTCCTCTGCCTTCTGAGTCAGGTTTGCATGCTTTTCGATATCTTTGGGACCCATGTCGGCGTTGGTGGACATCCCTTTTTTGTATGAGAATCGTTTTCTTTGAATTTCCCGTGCCGCCTTGATTCTTTCGCGAGCGGCCGGACTCTCGGCAGACTTGTTCGCCTTGTTTTGAGAAAGCGATTCTGGCGCGAGTCCCCCCACCTGCACCCACATATCGATTCGGTCGGCGATCGGACCTGAGATCTTCTTGCGGTAGCGCTCTATCGCCATCGGCATACACGTACAATCACGCGTTCCATATTTTCCACAGGGGCATGGGTTCAGCGCTGCAATAAGCATGAAATTTGCGGGAAAGACCGCAGACGCCTTTGCTCGCGACACAGAAACCTGAGCGTCTTCCATGGGTTCACGAAGAGCGTTCACCACGTCGCGGTGAAATTCAGGGAATTCGTCCATGAAAAGAACGCCACGGTGAGCGAGGGTTACTTCTCCTGGACGCGGTATGGTGCCGCCTCCGATGAGCGAAGCGTAGGACGATGTATGGTGAGGAGAGCGAAATGGTGCGCGTCGCATGATATTGGCAGAGAGTTCCCCGGCCAGCGAGTGTATGGCAGTCACTTCAAGCATTTCATCTTCCGAGAGCGGTGGCAAAAGCGAAACGGCAGTGCGCGCAAGCATGGTCTTGCCTGTTCCGGGCGGGCCGTAGAGGGCTAGATTGTGCCCGCCCGCAACGGCGATTTCCAGGGCACGTTTTGCGCTTTCTTGGCCGCGAATTTCTGATAGATCCACAGCGTCATGTTCCAGCGAATCGATAAATACTGGCGCGATGTGTGCGGCAATTTTTTTAGCGCTCTTAGGAGGAAGGTGCTCAATGATTTCTCGAAGGGTCCGAACTGGAAAAATTGAGATACCGGACACGAGGCTCGCTTCATCCGCGTTTTCTTTTGGGACAAATAATTCATGAATTCCCTTTTCACGCGCAAGAAGTGCGATACTGAGAGTCCCTCGAATAGGTCTTAGCGAACCGTCGAGTGCGAGTTCTCCTGCGAACAATTTGCTTTGGGGATCAAAATTAAGTTCGTCGGCGGCAAGCAAATACGATAGTGCGACTGGCAAATCAAAAGCGGCGCCCTCTTTTTTCAGTTCCGCGGGAGCAAGGGAGATCACAATTTTCTTATTTTGTGCTTTGGGAGACTCAAGGCCACTGTTTTTAATTGCGGAGGCAACACGATCTCGGGCCTCTTTTACGGCATTGTCAGGCAGGCCTACAACCGCAAATGCATGAAGTCCTCGTGCTAGATCTGCCTCGACGGAGACTAAATGAGCTTTCGGAAGTCCAGGCTGTGCGCCAAATACTCGTGCAAAATTCATTCCATGGGAAACGGAATTGGGCTTCGCGAGAAGCCGGACCCCGTTCGGCTATAGCTCATAACGCCCGACAGCTTACTGCGGGTTTAAAATTATGCAAACACGGTCCGTTATTGAGATCACTCTGCGTGTGCGACACACGTTCGAGCGGCGGCATTCCCGTCCAGCCGATCAAGAGGTATCTCTTTCGAGCATTCTTCACAATACCCGTACGTTCCAGACTTCATTTTCTTCAGTGCCTCCTTCACGTTTTTATATCGAGCCTCAAGCTCTTTTACGAGAGGGGCGTTGGTGACGAGTTCTTCAATGTGATTCGCTGCATCCTCTGGGTCTGATGATTCATCCGACAGACTGGTGGACGCCTCCCATAGGTCGGCGCCTGTTTTTTTACCGAGTTCCGAAAGCTCTTCTTCCAGTGCGGCTTTTTCTGCCCGAAGTGCCGTTTCTAAATCAGACAATGTTTCTTCAGGGAAATCTCGCATCGAGGGCAGTATACCCCGTACCGTTTTTTCTTCAAGAAAGACTGGTACGGACTAGGCCTTGCAACACTTTCGAATTCAAAAGGGGCTATAATTTTCTTTCAGACTGTAATCGACTGAGAACTTCCGGAAACGTGTAGGGGCTCTCAGCAATGATTAGCAGTTTTGGAGTTGGGAAGGAATAGTACAGTTCAATCGTGCTGTTGTCGTCTTTAAGTTCACGAACATCGTAGTTCCGCAGCACGTCGTCTTTAAAAATTCGTGAAGAAGGTATCCCATTTTGGTCAACCACGTTTGCTGGGACCGCCGTAAAGATCGGCTCCAAGTCGGCATTCATGACTCCCTCCCAGGCGAGCATTCCCGCGAAAGCATGATCATAGGAGGTCACTGTAAAAACCATCAACGGTGCATTTTTGTCGACCACGTGAAGTCCGAAAAAAAATTCGCTCCCAAGCGCTTTCACCAGTTCATCAGGAGGGTGAACTCCTATCGCTTTAAGAAATTCCTCTGCGGTAGCATCTCGATCTTTCTGGTTCCCTGACGTGTCAGTAAATGGAACTTTGGGTTGAATGCGGGTTATGGAACCGAGTGAGCCTATTTGCTGACCACGAAGTTTGGCAATGTTTTGTTTTGTGGTTGCGGCGACGCTGTTGTCTGCAGCAAAGGGCAGGCTTTGTTCTGCGAATACGAGCGACGTGGACTGCGGGGTTTGTATGGCTCCTCTTTGGATTGCCGCAAAATATACGCCAAACAACGCCGCGGTGCCCAAGAGAAGGAGAAGCGCTGAGGTGAACAAAATATGCAGCATGCGTTTTTTTCTGCCGATTTGAATTGGCGAGGGCTCCTCTATGAGTGCCGGTGAACGTTTTTTCTTGTCTTCTTCTAGGGCCACCGCCCGAACGAGCGACATTTTATTTATGCGCACCGCTTTTTGAAGATCTTCTTTAAGAGTGTGCACACGAGAGAGCGAAGAATCTGCCGACACGGAAGGCGTTTCTGATTGCGCCACGACCGAGGCTTCTTTTACCACAGTCGGCGTTGGGGCGGTTTCAAGCTTGGCATCTGCAATGCCGCGCGTTTCTCGTCGTTCGGGCAACTTCACCTCTTTCAATATCTTTTCAATATCGGCATGAATGTCTTTCGACTCCGCAGGAGGAATATCCGCGCGGACTGAAGCCGGAGGTGTCGGAGGAGAGGCGGAGTCTGAAGAGGGAGTAAAATTCAAACCGACATCCAAATCTGCAGGATTAGAACCTGCGTCTTTCCGCACCTCGCCCGTTTCGTTCTGGTCGATCATTGTTCTCACGGCCACTTCCTGTTCCTGGTTT
>JAYTPG010000036.1:0-10657 GCA_043747375.1 Candidatus Kaiserbacteria bacterium
CCAGTTGAATATTACGTCGAAGGCGTAACACAATCGCAGGTTCGTCCAGAAATTGGGTACACATTTGCTTCCGGTCTGCGAACCACACTCCGCCAAGACCCCGATGTCATCATGGTGGGCGAAATTCGCGATGGCGAAACCGCGAAGCTCGCGATTCAGGCGGCACTTACAGGTCACTTGGTGCTCTCAACAATTCACACCAATGACTCCGCCGGCACAATTCCGCGCCTCATCGACATGGGTGTTGAGCCATATCTTATCCCGCCCGTTCTTATCTGCTCAATTGCGCAGCGTCTTACTCGAACGCTCGCCGAGGGAACAGGAAAACAAACACCGATTTCATTAAGCGATAAAAAATCTATCGAAGCGGAACTTGCTTCACTTCCCGAGGCGTATCGATTCAAAATTCCAGAGTTTGCGTACGAACCAGAACCAACACCAACCTCCCCGACGGGTCTACGAGGCAGACAAGCCGTTTTTGAAGTGCTCGAAATGTCTGGTGAGCTGGAAAAAATAATTCTGGAAGACCCCGTTGAATCGAGGCTTTGGGCTGTTGCACGAAGACAGGGCATGCTTACTATTAAAGAAGACGCATACCTCAAAGCCTTTGAAAAGCGCATACCGCTTTCGGAAGTAAATGCGCTTTCTTCGCTCCTTATGGCGGGGGATGAAACCGCCTCCAATGCAACAACGTCTGCACCCGAAGCCCCCGCCGGCACACCGGTAGTATAGAATGCATCGCATATTCAATTCATGTATACTTATTTCATTGTTTATAGATAACCAATTGAAAAAACTACACCTATGACTGAAACATCGACTCCAGCCGCACCTTCAAAAGGAAATGTCATGCTTGTGGATGACGACAAATTTCTCGTTGACATGTACAGCATGAAATTCACCCAGGCTGGCTACAACGTGCACGCGTGTCTTTCTGTCGATTCTGGACTCGATACGTTGCGCGGCGGCTTTGTCCCCGATGTCATACTTTTTGATCTCGTCATGCCAAAAAATGACGGATTCTCTTTGCTGGAAACTATTCGCACTGAAAAACTTGCACCAAACGCGATATTAATTGCTCTGAGCAATCAAGGAGATGAAGAGGCGAAACAAAAAGTGTTAAGTCTCGGAGCCACGCGTCTTATTGTGAAGGCCAGCATGATTCCTTCAGAGGTTTTGCAAAACGTTGAAGAGGAGATGAAGAGTCACGCAAAGTAAGTGGTAGCAAAATAAGGCTGTTGAAAACGGAAGGAGCCGTTTATTTGTGCGGTATACTTCTTGTTATGGATTACTCTGCCACGATGAAGAAATATATCAACGTCCTCGTTCACGAAGGAGCGTCTGATCTTCATCTCTCTGCGGGTGCGCATCCAACAGTCCGCGTTTCTGGCGTGCTTGCTCCAATGCTGAAGGAGCCTACTCTCGCTCCAGACGACACGCTCGGGTTTGTGAAAGTACTTTTGAGTCAAGAACAGTTAAAAAGATTTCTTGCTGAGCAGGAGGTCGATTTTGCATTCGAAGGCGAAGGCGTCCGATTCCGAGGCAACGCGTTTTATCAACGGGGAGCGATTTCTATTGCCCTCCGTCTTATTCCAAAAAAGATACGCACACTTCAAGAATTAAATCTTCCCGATATTCTTCTTTCTTTTGCGCGCAAATCGCAAGGGTTTTTTCTTGTGGTAGGTCCGGTAGGGCAGGGCAAAACCACGACGCTCGCGGCAATGATCGAGAGTATAAATACCGAGAGAATGGAGCATATTGTTACTATTGAAGACCCGATCGAATACATTTTTGAAGAAAAACAATCACTCATAGATCAGCGTGAAGTGCGCATCGATACCAAGGATTTTCCGACCGCTCTTACAAGCGCATTTCGTCAGGATATTGACGTACTTCTTGTGGGCGAAATGCGTGGTCCCGAAACGACAAGCGCCGCTGTAACCGCCGCGGAAACAGGCCATCTTGTATTCTCAACCCTTCACACGAACGACGCATCGCAAACACTCGATCGCATCATTGATATTTTCCCATCGACTCAGCAGGACCAGGTGCGCCTTCAGCTTGCCGCCTCTCTCGCGGGGATTTTCTCGCAGCGACTTGTGCCGAGAATCTCAGGCGGATTGGTTCCCGCATATGAATTACTTATAAATACCAAAGCTGTTGCAAACTTGATTCGCGAAAAAAGAACGCATGAAATAAATACAGTCATCGAAACAGGATCGACCGAAGGCATGATAGATATGAATCGCTCTCTTGCCGAGCTTGTTTCGAGAGGAGAAATTTCAGTCGAAACGGCGTACCAGCATTCGCTCAACCCAAATGTGCTGAACCGCCTTCTTTAATTCGTAATATGAGAATCTCGCTCTCTCAAAAGCTCACTAACTTCAAGCCGCGAACTATTTAATTATGTCGGTATACCAATATTCGGCAATGGAAGTGGACGGCAAGCAAAGAACGGGCACTATTGAGGCTGTAAATCTCGATCTTGCGATCGCATCTCTGCAAAGGCGAGGTCTCATCATATCGAAAATTGATGAAGCCGGAGAAAAGAAGTCGATGTTTGGTGCGCGAATAAAGATATTTGAGCGGGTTACAAATGCCGATGTCGTCATGGTTTCGCGTCAAATCACGACGCTATTTGAGGCACAGGTTTCTGCACTTCGTGCCTTCAAGCTTCTCGCGTCTGAAGCACGCACACCTCAACTGGCTGAAAAACTATCCGAAGTCGCCAACGATATCCAAAGCGGCAGCACCATTTCGGGCGCACTTTCCAGACATCCCGACATGTTTTCTTCTTTTTACGTAAATATGGTGAAAGCGGGCGAGGAGAGCGGAAAGCTGGATGAAACGTTTGCATTTCTCGCAGACCACATGGATCGTAACTACGAACTCACTTCAAAAGCTCGAAATGCCTTGGTGTATCCGGCGTTCATCATGTTTACCTTCGTGACCGTCATGACGCTCATGATGACGCTCGTAATTCCGAGGCTGGCTATCATGATCGAACAGTCTGGCCAAGAAATTCCTGTCTACACAAGGATAGTCATCGGGATCAGTCACTTCATGACGCACTATGTGTTCCTCATGATTATTATGTTGGTCGTAGGCGGCTTCTTTTTGTATCGTTACGGCAAAACACAGCAGGGGAAGATTCTTTTCTCGCGCGCCCGCCTCGAAATCCCGGTTATCGGCGGAATCTATCAAAAAATCTTCCTTTCCCGCATTTCTGACAACCTCTCAACGATGCTTAAATCAGGTATCCAGGTGTTGCGGGGTCTGGAAATAACGGGCTCTGTTGTTGAAGACCCGGTTTACGAGCGTATGCTTGGTGCGGTCGCGCTCGATGTGAAGGCGGGACTCCCTCTTTCCGAGGCGTTCCGAAAGCATCCTGAATTACCAGGAATTGTGGTTGCTATGGTTAAAATTGGCGAGGAAACAGGAAATATGGGCACTATTCTCGAAACCATGGCACGTTATTATCGCAGAGAAGTTGATAACGCAGTAGACACCATGGTGAGCCTCATTGAGCCAATTATGATCGTTATGCTTGCTCTCGGCGTGGCCGTTCTCCTCTCATCGGTCTTGCTCCCAATTTACAACATTGCATCCAGCTTCTAGGCTAAAAAGCTCAATGTCGACTAAAGGGGTTGAGTTGTAAGGGGGAATTTGGTTATCCACACGAATGCTTGGTGGTTTGGCGGGCCACTATACAATAGGGCTACGCGAATCACGGGGGTAACCCGCGAAATTAATTAATAGATAACGCGTAATAATTATTTATATGATAAAAAATGTTAAGCGCGGCTTCACCCTGATCGAACTCTTGGTGGTTATCGCGATTATTGGTATTCTCGCGGCTATCGTGCTCGCTTCCCTCGGAACAGCGCGAACAAAGGGCAACGTCTCTTCCATTAAGGAGCAAATGAATAGTGCTCGTAATGCATCAGAGATTTTCTACAGTACGGCAAACAGCTACGGCGTTGCAGGTACGAGTAATGGAACGGCTGGGGCAAACTGTGGAACCGCAGTGGCAGGGGCAAACAGTACGCTTTTCTCTGACACGGCATCTAACATGGCGGCGGTCATTTCCGGCATAACAAATATCGCAGGTGTTGGCGCCGCCAACATCGACTGTGGAGACGCGCCAACAGCGTGGTCTGTTGCAGTCACTCTTCCTGGAACTGGAAGCGGCTACTGGTGTGTAGACTCAACGGGTGCTTCAAAGGGAACCCAGGGAACAGGGGTAACTGCGTACACCGCGATGACTGGAGCGGCAACAGCAGCTCACACAGCTGCAGGAGCGACCGCTTGCAACTAGTCTAGTCTTAGTTTTAAAAAAGAAAATCCCCAGCAATGGGGATTTTCTTTTTCTCCACACACCGCTCGTGACATGAGAGCGCCTTCGCCCTATGATACCGGCAGGATACGGAAGGAGCATTTTGAGTCGGATCAAATTTACTTTTTAATATTTTCTCAACATATGAAAAAAAGAGGGTTCACCCTTATTGAATTGCTTGTTGTTATTGCCATCATTGGCCTTCTTGCTGCCATTGTTCTGGCGTCGCTCAGCACTGCCCGTGGCAAGGCGAATGACGCCAGTGTTAAAGGAATGATGCACAATATTCGAAATGCCGCCGCTGAGCAATTTTTCCTTGTGAACAATGCGTATGGCACACCAGGGACAACGCTCGGTTCTTGTGCAAATGCGCCCGTAGGTTCCACGATGTGGGTTGACACGTCCTCAAATATGGGTGCTTTGATAGGAGCGGTCTCAAATGCCGTCGGCGCAAGCTTTATCGACTGCGGAACGTCTCCCGCAGCCTGGTCAGTCGCGGTGAAACTCCCAAGTGGGTCCTTTTGGTGCGTCGACAACTCGGGGGCCTCACGAGGCATGTCTTCCTCTTCTGTTGCCTACACAACCGTGACGGGTTCTACGGGGCCGCACCAAACGGCGGGCGCGACCGCATGCAACTAACAGATATCCACAGAAAAGAATAGGCCTCGGTAGAACGCCTATACTATTCAAGATATGCAGACTAAAAAACACTTTTCACGGGGATTCACTATCATTGAACTTCTTGTGGTGATTTCAATCATCGCGATTCTTTCATCCATCATTTTGGCATCATTTGATAGTACTCGTAAGAAGGGAAGAGATGCGAAACGTATTGCGGATATTAAACAAATTCAACTTGCGCTCGGGCTTTACTATGATGCCAACGGCCAGTATCCCCCTAATATCTATACTAGTGGCCTGGATGCGCCCGCGTCGGGTTTTATGCCGAAGGTACCGACTGACCCGAGTTCGTCTGCTCTCTGTACGACAGGGGTGACAAGTTCAACTGAGCCAAGCTGTTATATGTACACGCCGTATATGGCCAGTACCGATTCGGGAGGCGCAAACGCTTCGTGCAATGTTTCGTATCATCTGGGAGCTTCTTTGGAAACCGCTGATAATGGCAGTCCAAGCAATGCACTTCGTCAAGATGTTGACTTCAACACGGTTTCAGTACCTGTTCCGAATACGTGGTTGCCATGTACTAGAACAGGTTCTGCGGCAGCGGATTTTTCCAGAACGGATGCGCAGGCGTGTAATAACTTTCAAACGTGGGGAGTTGGTTGCTACGACGTAACGCCATAGGGTCCGGTGCGTAGGAATAGGCTGGAATAAAAAGTTTCGCACGGTATACTCGCTCCATGGTGGCACTCCTCCCGATTTTTTTTGGTCTCCTCGGACTTATCGTTGGGAGTTTCTTAAATGTCGTTGTACTTCGTAAGGGCGTCACGTCGCTCCAGGGGCGGAGCAAATGCCCTTCATGCGGAAAACAAATTCGTGGGTACGATCTCATCCCGTTTTTTTCATGGATTATTTTGCGGGGTCGTTGCAGAAATTGTGGGAGTAAAATTTCTGTTCAGTACCCGCTCGTGGAAGCTTGTACCGGAATCTTGTTTGCACTTATTGGCGGAAGTCCGTTCCCGGTCGGATTTTTCTACTTATTTTTATTCTGTACTATTGCGGCAATTCTTGTATGCATCGCGGTCTATGACATGCGGCACACTATTATTCCCGACGAGTGGGTGTACTCATTTGCAGCACTCGCATTTTTTGGCATGGGGCCGATTCTTGCAACACTCTCCCCAGATGCGTCGACTCTTTTCTATCTTCTCGGCGGGCCTCTCGTGGCGCTGCCGCTTTTTCTCTTGTGGTTTGTTTCAGGAGGGCGATGGATGGGCTTGGGGGACGCAAAACTTGCGCTCGGGATCGGATGGTTACTTGGGCCCGTTTTGGGCAGTGTTGCCGTTTTATTTTCTTTTATTTTGGGATCGATCGTACTTGTGCCGCTTCTAGTGTTTGACCGGGTAATTACCCACATATGGCCGTATCAAAGGCGAGTGCGCGGGCTTACAATGAAAAGCGAAGTTCCCTTTGGACCGTTTCTCATCGGGAGTTGTCTGATTTTATGGTTCTTACTTCTCTACGGAATCCCAATTCCATTTCTCGACCTCTAATCAAGAGTCTTTTTCGACGTTCGTGCAAATCGCGCGGCCATGCCTTACGGCAGGCAGGTTTTTCTCTGATTGAACTCGTGGTGGTGTGCGGTGTCATCGCCATTATTTCTGGACTTATGCTCGTAAGCAATAATGCTTTTGGCGGACAAGTGCTTTTACAAAATCTTGCCTACGACATTGCGCTCACGCTTCGTCAGGCGCAGGTGTACGGTATATCGGTACAGCGATTTGGCTCGGGTACCTATGACGCTAGTTACGGCATGCACTTCGACTCGACCTCAGGAAATTCTAGCGTTTATCCTCTTTTTGCCGATGCTGTTTCCGTGAATGGGGTATTTGACCCTGATGCCGCGCACCCTCTTAATCCTGCATTCGACGAGACGGTGAAAATAACCACCATCGGCGGTGGATTCAGAATCTATAAGCTCTGTGTACCTGCGGGTACCGATGCGGCGACCTGTACGTGTGTCGCATCCGGAACTTCCGCATGCAATACGGTCGACATTGTGTTTCGACGACCTGATCCAGATGCTTGCATCTCAGCAGATGGTGTCGCAAGCATGAATAATTTAGTCACGCCACCTGTCTGTATCTCCACAAATGCAAGCGCTCGAATTGTGGTGCGCGCCCCGAAGGGAAATGTTTCCAGTATCGTTGTATATAAAAACGGACAGATTTCAGTCCAAAAAGGAAAATAAAAAATATGCAGAACGCAGAACGCAGAACGCAGAAAAGACAGGATCTTCGCAGAGCACTGCCTACTGCGTACCGCCTACTGCCTACTCGAGCCTTTACCCTCGTAGAAATGATAGTCGCGGTCGGGCTTTTTGCTATCGTCATGCTCGTGTGCGTTGGCTCGCTTCTTGCGCTCGTTGCGGCCAATCAAAAAGTGCAAGCATTGCAATCGGTCATGAACAATCTCAATCTATCGCTTGATGGTATGGTGAGAACCATTCGCATGGGAAGTACCTATCGATGCGCAACCTCAGTTTCGCCCCTCACACCTGCCGATTGCGGAACGGGCGGACCAATTTTTGCGTTTGAACCATACGGGAATACGTCTGCAGACCCGGCGTGGGTCTATAGCTTTGATCAAGACGGTACGATCTGCGGACAAGCACACTCGCTGTGTCGTCAAAAAGGTGCGGAAGCCCCTCAGCCACTGACGGCTCCCGAGGTTACGATCGAGAGCTTACAATTTTATGTGATCGGTACATCGCAAGCTGATGCAATTCAACCAAAAGTAGTCATGGTGATAAAAGGAACGGCCCCTGTTTCAAACAGCAAGGCAAAAAGCACTTTTCATATTCAAGTCACCGCGGTGCAACGACTTCTTGATCTATGATAAAACAGGGAATAGTAAATGGGTTAGGGGGGAAAGTAAAAGCTGGACGCAGTCGACGTGGTGCGCGGTATTATAACCTGTTCCCTAAAACCTATAAGCTGTCGGGGTTTACCCTCATTGAGACGCTCGTCGCAATTTCTCTTCTTACGGTAGCAATTGTTGCTCCAATGAGTCTCACCTCGCAAGCGTTGAATAGCGCGTACTATGCGCGCGATCAAATGACCGCGTCGTACTTGGCGCAGGAAGCGCTCGAAGGCGTGCGAAATATTCGAGACAACAATATTCTCACCAATGCGCGCGGGGGAAACGTGGATCTCATGAATGGTATTCCGAGTGGACATGCGTTTACCATCGACACGATTACGAACCAGACATCAGACACGGTGCCGGCATCGCCAGCGTGTCCTTTTTCCTCAGGCGCGTATGTGTGTCCGCAACTTCAGCTTGATCCGACGGGCACTTTTTACGGATATGGTTCGGGATGGACGAACTCACAATTTACTCGCTCAGTAAACACTTGTTTCGTGCAAGCAGATGGCTCGTGCACCGCAGTAACGACCGACGAAATTAAAGTCACGGTCACGGTTTCGTGGCAAACTGGTAGTATTCAAAGACGCACAATCACGCTTTCTGAAAATCTGTATCGTTGGACAAACTAATATATGTTTTTTTCCACATCAACAAATAAATACGTATCCCGTAAGCAGAGGGGCTTTACGCTCTTGCTTGCCGCCCTGGTGGCGTCAATTGTACTTTCTATGGGCGCATCGATTTATCAGCTTTCTTCGAAACAGGTGGCACTTTCTTCTCTTGGGCGAGATTCTCAGGCCGCTTTTTTCATTGCTGACCAAGCGGCCGAATGCGCACTGTACTGGGACAATCGATTTGGGTATTTTGCGACTTCTGCGCCTGCCGCCCTGGTAGCTCCCTCTGATCCAACATGTGACGCTCAACACTGGACCCCGGCCGGTGGTTCTGGCCGCCCTGCCGTGAATTCCATCGCGTATCCGGGGACCCCAACGTACACGATGATGTTCCAGTATCAACCTACGCAGGGCCCCGGACTCCCAGGGCTTTGCGCGATCGTTACCGTTACTAAGACACTCAAAGATGCGCAGGGAACTATTGATAGTGTCATTCACGCCGATGGGTACAGTGTTTCTTGCGCCACGCTTTCTACCAATCCGCGTACGCTTCAAAGATCGGTTGAACTGCGGTACTAATTCCATTCACCTAAGCTTTTCTCTGGCACCTTAAAGCTTGAGGTTGTAAGCTATGACCATGACTCCAAAAGAGGTGCAGTCAAGATACGGTAAGTTGAAAGACTCAATAAATCATTATCGCTTCCAGTACCACGTCTTCGACAAGGAGGAAATTTCACAAGCGGCACTGGACTCACTCAAGCATGAGCTCGCTCAAATTGAGGAAAAATATCCACACATTATTGCGCCGGATTCTCCCAGTCAGCGGGTTGCAGGCAAGCCTCTTCCTCAATTCAAAAAGATTCGCCACGTAATTCCGCAATGGTCTTTTAATGATTGTTTTTCGCCGGAGGAATTGACAGAGTTTGATGTTCGGGTGAAGAGAATGCTCGGCGGCGGCGCGGCCGCGAAGAGCCCTACGTACGTATGCGAGCTTAAAATCGATGGATTGAAAATCGTCTTTACCTATGAAAAGGGGTTGCTGGTTTCTGCCGCGACACGAGGCGATGGGGAAGTGGGCGAAGATGTAACGCAAAATATCAAAACAATTGAATCGGTCCCGCTCTCGCTTTCGAGACCCATCGACATTATCGTGGAGGGGGAAGTATGGATGAGCGCAAAGAATTTGGAATTATTGAACAAAGAGCGCGCTAAAAAAGGGGAACCGCTTTTTGCAAATCCGCGGAACGTGGCTGCCGGTTCGATTCGACAACTTGACCCGGCGATTGCAGCAGTGAGAAGACTCGATGTTTTTATCTATGATGTCGCAAAGACAAGCGAAGACTTTCCTCCGACACAGGCAAAAGAGCTTGAGTATTTGCAGGAGTTAGGATTTAAAGTAAATACGCATACAAAAGTCGCAAAAAAAATCGAAGATGCCATAGAGTTTTGGGAAACATGGAAACGGAAAGGCCGTCATCAAGAGTACTGGATCGACGGAGTCGTGGTGAAAGTAAACGAGCGCGATCTTGAGGAGCGTCTTGGATACACGGGGAAAGCCCCGCGCTTTGCCATCGCTTTTAAATTTCCCGCGGAACAGTCGACCACCACCGTGGAAGATATTGTGTTTCAAGTGGGGCGCACCGGGGTCGTGACGCCCGTCGCCCGTCTTGCTCCCGTTCATGTTGCAGGAACCACCGTCGCGCGTGCGACGCTCCACAACGAAGATGAAATAAGACGATTGGATGTTCGCATAGGCGACACGGTGATCCTTCAAAAAGCAGGGGACGTGATTCCAGAAATTGTCAAAGTTCTAAAAGAATTGCGACCAAAGAGCGCGCGACACTATGTGTTTCCAACGCATGTGCCTGAATGCGGTGGAGATGGACGCATTGAACGAGTACCCGGCCAGGCCGCATGGCGTTGCGTGAATACGGAAGGACCAGAAAAACGTCGCAGGGCATTTGCGTACTTCATTTCAAAAAAAGCACTCGACGTTGCGGGACTCGGGGAAAGAACCGCAGCACTTTTAATAGATGAAGGAGTGGTCGGCTCTTTCGACGAATTGTTCGAACTGCAAGAAGGAGATTTTTTGGCACTTCCCGGCTTTGCGGAAGTGTCGGCAAAAAAGGCAGCTGATGCAATTCGAAAAGCACAAAAT
>JAYTPG010000037.1:0-3087 GCA_043747375.1 Candidatus Kaiserbacteria bacterium
TCTTCGGCAAACTCCATCGTCAAAGGTAGAAAATATACTGAATCCGCGAGTCCCTTGTCAGTTTGAACGGTTGCAATATTTGGATTCATCAGAACCACGTGAATGCCTTCTTCTTTAAACGCCTTGATCGCTTGTGAGCCGGAGTAATCAAATTCCCCTGCTTGACCAATTTTAAGTCCTCCTGAACCGAGCAAAAGTATTTTCTTAGGCTTTTTCATATTATTTCTTTAGAGATGAGATGAAATCATCAAATATCCAACGCGTGTCAGTCGGGCCAGGGGAAGCCTCAGGGTGAAATTGAACCGCCCGCCAAGGTTTAGAAATGTGTCTGATTCCTTCAACGCTTCCATCATTCCCATTGGTAAACCAAACGTTCCAGCCCTTGGGAAGCGTCTTTGCGTTAACCGCAAAACCGTGATTTTGAGAGGTGATGTAGCAAAGACCGCTTTCTGTTTCTATACATGGTTGATTTTGTGAGCGGTGACCGTATTTTAATTTGTAGGTTTTGCCGCCCGCCGCAAGAGCAAGAAGTTGAACTCCAAGACAAATTCCAAGTATCGGCTTATTCACCGACATTGCTTTTTTAATGTTTTGAATCGTTGCCCCACACATGGAGGGGTCTCCCGGGCCGTTGGAAATAAAAAGTGCATCGTACTTCTCTTTTGTAAAATCGTAATTCCACGGAACGCGGATTACGGTTGTCTCAGGGCGAGTTAGTGAGCGCACAATATTTTCTTTCATTCCGCAATCAATGGCAATTATTTTTATAGGGCCACTGCCATATATTTTTTTCTCTCGTATCGAGACATCGGCAACCAGATTTCGCGTGTTCGGGTCCTCGAATTTCTTTGAAGGTGTTTTTTGAACGAGCTGACCGAGCATGACTCCATGTTCTCGAAGGCGTTTGGTGAAAGCGCGAGTGTCGACACCGGTAATCGCCGGAACTCCGGATTTTTTCAGCCACGCGCCCAAGGAAGATTTCGCCTGGTAGTGTGAGAAGTTTTCTGAGTATTCTGAAACGACGAGTCCCGCCAGCTGGATCTTTTTTGACTCGAAGAGGTCCTCGGCTGGAACCCCGTAATTGCCTTGAAGGGGATACGTGCAAACCAATATCTGCCCGGCGTACGAAGGATCCGTAAGTGTCTCCACATATCCGACCATACCGGTGTTAAAAACCACTTCGCCTGAAACTGACGCTGGGGCACCAAAGCTCGTCCCTTCAGCGGTGGTGCCATCTTTTAGTATCAGTTTCATACCTTGGGCATATTTAGAAAAAAACCCTCCGAATTCGAGGGTTTGGAAAAACAAACAGACAGGATGCTTTTTAGGGTCTTGAAATGAAACTTGCGAAGCATTAAAAACGGATTATACGCGTAGTTGAGACTTCGTCAAAATTTCAGTGGATAACTGCAGCGCACGACGCTTTAACCAAAGACTGATACACTGCATTTTAGGCCCGCATACAGTAAAAGGGCCGTAGGTAAAGTAGGTAAAGTGAGGAGATTCAGATGCAAATTTTGAATCAACTGCTGCAGCTGTTACAGCAAGGCATCACGGCAATATTTGACATCTTTCGAACGATTTGGACGTGGACGATAAGTCAAATATTGGGTTTTGTTAATCTTCCGTGGGGCTCAATGCCGATATGGAAGCTTGCGGTGGCACTGGCTATTGGAGCGATCGCATCATATTTGTTTTTCAAAGCACTGCGAGACTTGTGGGATCACGTTGAGAAAATCCTCAAAGCGTTTGCAGGGCTCTTGGCAAACCTGGTGACCGTTGCACCGTACGTGCTTGGCGGCGGAGTTTTGTTCGCGGTTTTAATTTGGATCGTACGCACGTTCTAGTCAAAACCGCATAGAAAAGTTAAAAGAGCGACCACGATTGGTCGCTCTTTTTTATATATGTTGCAATACAAAACTACATATTGCACACTGAAACCATGGACAGGCCTCATTTCGATTCATTGAAACTGCCGGACACCCCCGGAGTCTATATTTTTAAAGGATCTGGGAAAAAAATTCTGTACATTGGAAAAGCGACTTCTCTGCGTGATCGTATGCGAAGTTATTTCGCACGAGATTTAGATCTAACGCGAGGGGGGGGGATAGTCGGAATGGTGGCTGAGGCGAAAACTCTCGATTGGGAAGAGACCCCTTCGGTATTAGAGGCACTAATTTTAGAAGCGAATTTGATCAAGCGACATCAACCACCCTACAATGTACTAGAAAAAAGTAACATTAGTTTTAATTATCTTGTCATTACTAAAGAAGCATATCCACGCGTTCTTGTGGTGAGAGGCAGAGAGCTATTTCAAAAGTGGAAAAATTCGGAGATTAAGTACACGTTCGGTCCGTTCCCGCAGGGAAGTTCACTCAAGGAAGCAGTGAAGCTTGTTCGAAAAATTTTCCCTTTTCGCGATTCTTGCACGCCGCATACGGGAAAACCGTGTTTTAACGCACAAATCGGGCTTTGTCCCGGAGTGTGCTCGGGAACAACATCTGCGACTGAATATGCGAGGAGTATCAGGAGTATAAAAGAATTATTCTCGGCGCAATTTCATGGTCTAAAGACCCGACTACAAAAAGAAATGAGCACAGCGAGCAAGAGTGAAGATTTCGAAAATGCGGAAAAACTTCGTCGCCAAGTCTCTGCCCTCACACATATTCGAGATGTGTCACTTATAAAAGACGAATATCGCGCAGCGCCGGGTGGTGGGGTTCGCATCGAAGCGTACGACGTCGCTCATACTGCGGGCTCGGAAACGGTGGGAGTCATGGTTGTGGTTAACAATGGAGAAGCAGCGAAAGAGGAATATCGTAAGTTTAAAATTCAAACAGCAACAAACGACGACATTGCGTCGCTTGGAGAAATGCTTGAGCGCCGCCTCAAGCATACTGAGTGGACGTCTCCAAAAATCATTGTCGTAGACGGGGGCACGAGCCAATTTCGAAAAGCCACAAGCATTCTTCGAAAGTCAGGAATTCAAATTCCCGTTGTTGGTGTCGTCAAAAACGAATCTCACAGACCCGAACGCCTCATAGGTGACACAAAAGCAATTTCCGCTCATGAAAAAGATATTTTGCT
>JAYTPG010000038.1:0-18843 GCA_043747375.1 Candidatus Kaiserbacteria bacterium
GGAGGTTTTTTTGTAAATCTCGCGCAAATGCAAATGCGATTTTTCATCGACAAATATCAGCTCCATAAAAAACCATTTCTTGGTCGTATTGTGAGCCGACTATTTAGATGGTGGGGAGCATACGCTCTCTTCCGTGATGCGCAGGATACATCAGTTGCAAACCGAAAACACACGATTGGGTGGTGCTTTGTATTCAAAAAAAGGTAATATCACAAGATGAAAATTTTGCTTCTCTCAGATGAATTCCCTCCGGACGGCACCGGAGGAGATGGGGCAATCGTTTCGAATTTAGCCCGTGGATACAAGGAGCGCGGACATGACGTATATGTAGTCGCCGCGGCACATAGTGCAGTAAACGCAGGGCATCATACGTGGGAAGGCATTCCAGTCGAAAAAATCTACGCGCCATATCACCCGCGATTGCACGCGTGGGTCTCCCTTTACAATCCTCGATCGGTCCGTATGGTAAAAAAAGTGCTTGCAGAATTTAAGCCTGATGTTGTGCATGTGCACGGAGTGAATCGTTTTCTTTCGTACTACACAATCGTACTGGCAAGAAAAAGCGGCGCACGTGTATATCTAACTGCACATGACGCCATGCTCTATCACTACGGAAAAGCGCTCGACGAGACGTATATTTCTGGCTGGTCGTTATTTCGACTACACAAGTTGGCTTATAATCCGATACGCAATTTTCTCATAAAAAGAATTCTGCGGCATGTTTCAGGTGTTATCTCAGTTAGTGAATCTCTTGCACGAGCACTACGTGCAAATGATATCCGAGTGACGGCAGTAATTCATAATGGTATTGATGTTAATGCATGGACCGTTTCTGATTCAGCAGCGATAGATTTCAAGAAAAAGTACGGTATCGGAAATCATGCAATTCTCTTTGGGGGCCGACTATCCGGCCTAAAAGGAGCTTTTGTGGCCGTAGAAGCACTTGCAAAGGTGCTAGAAAAAGTGCCTGATGCGCAGTTGCTCGTACTTGGTACACAAAACGAAATTGCTGAAAAGATGCTCGTACGCGCTCGAGAGCAGGGTATCGATGCAAGCATCGTATTTACCGGACGCATCTCTGGCGCAGAGCTCCGGGCTGCTTACAATGCCGCCACAGTGATAATTGTGCCCTCGCTTTACCTTGATCCGTTTCCCACAATGAATCTCGAAGCATTTGCCTGCAGGAAGCCTGTCGTGGCAACGAAATTCGGCGGATCGTCGGAAATCGTACGAGACCGAGTAACAGGATTCATCGTCGATCCAAACGATACGAGCATGGTTGCAGATCGCATCATAGAATTACTCGAGAATCCTGTGCTGTCTCGTTCGTTTGGAGAAGCGGGTCGGAACGTACTCGAAAAAGATTTCACCATTACGCAGCAGGTACAAAAATATCTGAGTTTATTCACAGAAGTTGCGTAAGGATGAAATCGCTTGAGGTGGCCTCATTCAACATGCTGTGGAGTGTGTGAAGCGAAACATATGAGGCCAGTGTCGTATCGTGTTCTGCCATGTCGATAAGCATTCGCAGGGTGCCCTTGTCTGTGGTATGGGCCACATCTGCAAATTCAGTATCTTGAATTCCAACAGATCCCGCGTCTGCGAAGTCGAAAAAGGCATAATCGAAAGAATGCATCATATCGCGTAGCTCTTGCGAAAGTCTGGTCGCGGTTTGGGAATGAGGATCATTCGCGGACATAAGCGCTTGGTACACGGAATGGGGAAAGGGCGGTGTGAAACCAATGATATAGATACCTTTCTTTTTGCATAGTTCTAAGAAGTTTCTCAATGACGTCATATTATCTTCTGAAATGCGAGTGCCATATTCTAGTTCAGGACTGGTTCGTGCATGAGAGATTCCTTCTAATTTCATCGCGATAAGCCCCTTTGAGTCCTCCTTGTAACGCGGATTTTTTATTTCCTTTCCGTAAAAGTAACTACCATCTTCCAGCATTCCGTTTTGATCTAACAGCGCCGTGAGACCAATATTGTGAGATTTCTTTTTTGAAGATGCTATTTCGGACAGTGAGAATTTGCCTGAAAAATAATCTTCGAAGACCGTTCTCCATCTTCCAGCAAATAGAGCGACTATTCGCTCAGAGGTGGAAACAGGCTCGTGCACGATCGAATGAGCTTGGTCGCGCGTGTACATCCAGGGATCAAGACTCAATATAATAACCCGAAGATGGCTAGAGGCGGGGAGCTGCTTAATGAATTCTGAAAGTTCATCGACGCCACTTATGGAGATGTTTCCAACAATACGACCGCCGTTTGTGAAAGATGTCGTTGGGTTAAAAAATGATTCTCGAAACCCTAGGACTCGGGACGCACCCAGTGCGATGATGGCTGGGTCACGCTCGGCGATCAAGGCTTCTTTATATGTTTTTCCAACATCGTTATACGCAAGCCCAAAAAGCACCTCTTTGTTTTTTGACTGCGAGGATAATACGCTTTGGACGGAAATAAACTCGTCAGCCATCCAATAGACGAAAAGAGGAAAGATAAAAATCGTTAAAACTGGTACAAAGAATAGTGTTAACTTAAGGAGAAATTTAGGCATATCAGAATTGGAAATATATAAATGACAACGCTCCAAAATATCCTACGAACACGATGGAAAAAAGCGTTACGTATCGCCACGCAAACCTTGCCCTCGTTGACCATATCGCCCACGGAGATCGAGTCTTATTTTTTTCGCCTAAGAATTGGACGAACTCGAGTCCAATAATTGCGACTGCTACCAAAAGAAGAGTTGTTTTATTTGTGGCATCAAGGACCGGGAATCCAAAAAGGGTGTAACGTAAATACGATACATTGAAAAGTAGATTCAAGTTCGACCCAAGATGGGTAATAATTGTAAATGCTTGGGAAACTGAGTTTGCTCGGAAAAATATCCACGCGACGCAAACCAGCGAGAAAGTGATTAAAACCTGCAACAAGTGATGGATTTTTGGTGCCCGGGTGAGACCAATGAAATTGTTAAATGTTTTGCGCCATTTCTCTGTAATAGTTGCGAAAATCATGTAGAAACCATACAACGCTCCCATCAAGACAAACGTCCAGTTGGCTCCATGCCAAAGACCTATGAGTACGAATGTTATGAATAGACTTGCGAAAAGACGATTCTGCGAGTGGTGTTTACCGCTAAGTGCCAAGGGATAGTACAGGTAGTCTCGAAGCCAGTTGGAAAGAGAGATATGCCAGCGTCTCCAGAAGTCCGCTATGGAGCGTGCTGCGTATGGGCGGTTAAAGTTTTCTGTAATTTCATACCCTAAAACTTGTGCCGCACCGACTGCGATATCCGAGTAGCCCGAAAAGTCACAATAGAGCTGATAGGAGAAAAAGACAGTCGCAAGAATGAGAGGGGGACCATCGAGAATATCGGAGCCATATATATGGTTGACGACTAGTGCAAGATTATCGGCAATGACCAATTTTTTAAAGAAACCCCAAAGCATTCGTTCTAGTCCCAATATAACCTGCTGCTCGTTCCATAGATGCTCTTTACGGAATTGAGGAAGCAAATGCGCTGGTCGCTCGATTGGTCCGGCTACTAGTTGTGGGAAAAACATCACATACAGTGCATAGAATAGATAATTACGTTCCGGGGAGAATTTACCCTTGTAGACTTCGATCACATAGCTCAGACTCTGAAATACATGAAAGGAAAGTCCGAGCGGTAAAACTATGTTGAGCAAGAACGGCGAGTAATGCCAATGTAAAAATGCCGCTAAGCCTGCCAGATTTAGGTTAAAAAAGTTGAAATACTTAAACCAAAACAACATTCCGAGATTTGCAGTGACACTCATCCAAAGACAGGCGGTTCGAGTGCGCCCAGTGTTTTTC
This sequence comes from Candidatus Kaiserbacteria bacterium, assembly GCA_043747375.1. GTDB lineage: Bacteria > Patescibacteriota > Minisyncoccia > Phycocordibacterales > UBA2100 > UBA10103. The sequence continues at coordinate 3,847 of JAYTPG010000038.1, forward strand.
GCAATAATCTGTGCCAAGAAGAAATCGAGCGTAATCAAAGCAAAGAGTATGAGCAAATACTTTGGCACGAATGCCATGTAAAACAGACAGCTCGCAAGGAGAAGGAGGTAGGGTCGAAATTTCTCAGGAAGGATGTAGTAGGGAATAACGACTGCTGGAAAAAAGAACGCAAATGACAGAGAGTTGAAGAGCATGTTTAAAGAGACGAGACCGTTTCATTGGAGACGAGTATAGATGTGCCAGATGGAAATGCATTTTCATCGACGCACAATTTCGTAATAAGTTTTGCAACATCATCAGGCGTTTGGGATCTCGCGTTTGATTTTTCGGCAAGAAAATCGGCCATAGCCTTTGGTAAATCGCGATTTAGTCCACTGGGAAGAAATCCTGGGGCAACTGCGTTCACGCGAATATGTTTAGAACGAACTTCTTCAGCGAGGGCACGTAGAAACCCTCGAAGAGCATATTTTGCAGGAATGTATGAGCCCATTTTTGCTTGTGTCGCACCGCGCTCAATTCCTTCGGTTGTAATTCCAATAAATACGCTCCCCGGTGACATGTGAGGGACTGCGGCTTTCGCGAGAAGAAATGCTCCACGAAGTGCGACGGATACTGGCTTAACAAAATCTTCGCGGCTCAAAGAAAGCATGGGCTTACGTTCAAGAGGCGAAGCCGCTGCGTGAATGCATGCTCGAATAGGGCCGTATCTGGAGACGATTTCTTCAACGACCTCCCTAACATTCTCCTCATCTGTAATGTCGCACGCGTATGTTTCTGCGTCGGCCCTCTCGGCACCGGGACGGGAGAGCACTGCAACCCGCCATCCGTTTTGTGAGAGAGTCTTTGCGATGGCACAGCCGATATACCCGGCACCTCCGGAAATGATCGCAGTGGCGTGAGTAGCGGCATCTTTCATACTTATTCGACGCGAGAGTGAACGGAACCAACTGCAACTTTCCCGTTCTCACTTTCAACAGAAATTGCGATCTCAAGGAGTCTTGTGCTCTCGCTTTTGTTCACAACAGTGCCCCGCACTGTCACGGTATCTCCGATGTGAACTGCTTTTTTAAAGTCGAGCGATTCGCGCAATAAAAGCGCTCTCTTGCCAGGAAGCTGCATTCCAATTAGTTGCGATACGAGGGAGCCAAGAAACATCCCATGCACGACGCGTTGTTTGTGCGTGGTAGTCGCGGCGTAGGAACTGTCCATATGTAACGGATTAAAATCACCACTCAATTTTCCAAACGAGTCTACATCCTCTGCGGTAATTTCATGCGTGAACGACGCTTCTTCGCCGACGCGGATCGACGAAAAGTCGCGATCCACTGCTTTCATACATCCTTGCCTTTAGTGCGCAGCAATGTTCTAACAGCCCCCAATGATTCGGCAGTCAGTACCTCGTCCATGCTAAAACTCACGCTGTACTCCTTTTCAAGTTCAGCAATAAAAAGGAGATAGTTCATGGAATCCCATTCCTCGACATCTTTCGGCGTCAAAGAGTCCGCGATTTTCTCGCGAGGTATTTTAAGGTGTTCAACGACAATATCTTCAAATGCTCTCATGGTGTTATTTGTATCCAATTGGGTGTACTCGCAACAGATAATACATCAGTTGCACGATCAGTGAAAGTTGTTTCAATAAACTCTTTGGCGGGGGTATTTTTCTCGCTTGACGTGAAGGAGATGGTTATTTTCTCTGCGCCGGCCTCTCTAGCTTTTTGCGCAATTAGGGAGAGAAAAGCATGTTCAATACCGCGGCCAAACGCCCGACAGCTCATAAGTAGGGACGGAATATGCCACGTGTCTCCCTGTAATTGCGCAACACCCAATAGCACGATACCGTAGTCGCCAAATTTATCGCTGAGTTTTGCATGAAAGACACGGTGATTCGGATTATCCATGAGCGCGCGCAGATCGTCCTCGCTCATCTCTTTTTTGTCGATGTTAAATTGATTGGTCTTGCCGGTCATCTGAGAAAGACGCGTGATGGCCGATTCGTCATTTTCGAAAAATGAAAGTGTAAGGCCGAGGCTTTTCAAGAAATCTTCCTTATTGATGTGCTGCTTTTCTTCTTCTTTGCGAAGTCGTTCGGTTACGTACAAATTGCCGCGCATTTTATCTTCGTCAGTCACCGCCTCTTCGGGGAAATAGGGGAGTGAATTCAAGAAGCTCACGTATTCTGAAGGATTTGCGGGAAGTTCAGGTGTTTCGACTTCCGGTAGTAGTGCCCGCACGAGTGCACGGTTGGTGGGGTCGTCATCGAGGAATACCATGGAATCAAGACCGATATTGAGTTCCTGTGCGAGCTCGCGCAGGTTTTGCGCCTTGTCTGCCCAATTGAGTCGCGACGCGGCAAAATACTTCTCTTTTAAAATCATGTTTGGATGTTCGCGAATAACCTTGAGGGCTTCATCGGGATTGTTGCGACTATTGATAGCGAGTAGAACTCCTCGGTGATACAAGTCGAGTAGGCTTTGCTGGAAGGCAATAAAAGAGTTACCTGGCGCCGAAAGTGATAGTTGAATGCCGTCAAAGCCGTCTTCGCCGACTACTCCGCCCCAGAGGGTGTTATCTAAATCGAGGACGATACATTTTTTCATAGCTACTTTTTGAACGCCACAGCGTACGCATCGCGTGAACCATGGGTGATAGAAATATACACCGTTTTTGCGCGTCGACCACGTATCCAAACCTCGGGTTGCCCTGACTTTGCATGACGAATTTCAATGTCGCGAAAGGGGAGAATCATCTTTTCAGAAGTTTTGAGGACTGCCTCTTTTGCCGCAAAGGTGCCCGCAAAATGCGGCGCAGAATCCTTGTATGAAGTGCAGTATTCCTGTTCGCGTGCGGTAAAGGTGTTTGCAATAAACCGCTCTTTTTTATTGCGAAGAATCGCACGAAATCGTTCTATTTCGACGACGTCAATTCCGATTCCAATCATTGTAAATGTAGAAAGCTTTCGCTTGACGCCATGGTAGTTGGTGGCTAGCCGTTTGTCCATGACGGTAAAAAGTGTCATTTTCTTTTTTTGTATTGCGAGTGCCTACAAAAACCGGCAATTGACTCTCATATTGAGCGGGCGTAGAGTGTTCATATTAATGGCATAAATTATGCATATGATTACACACGCAAGCGCTGAGTCGCAGAAGACCTTATTCACTTTCATTATTGTTGCCGCACTCGGCTTCTCGGCTCTCATAGGTTTAAGTTTTGCCAAGACAGTGTTTGGGGCAACAGGAAATCTGAATACACAGACTTCGCATAAAAAAGGTATATTGTTTGATTCTGCATCGTCAGACTTTAGAACGATTGCTCCCGGATATAGTGCAGGAACTATAGAGTCTACAATGTCTCTTCCTCACACGACATCTGGAACTGATCGAATGTTGTTTGTAACGGTAGCGGCATCGGAATCTTTTGCCGCGACGGCAGATGCTGTCACTGGGGTTACCTATGCGGGCGTTCCAATGACATTGGTGGGCAAGGTTGCGGTTGTTGATAGCGCACATGCGGCGACTCCGATTGAGGAATATCTCTACTACCTTGTTGCACCTGCAGTTGGAACAAATGATATAGCTGTTTCCTATGCTCCATCTGGTTCAGGGTTTCAGTGGGTGTGGATTGCGGGGACATCATACGCTGGCGTTTTACAATCAGCTCCTGACACTAGTGCTGTGAGCGCCGACAATCTTATCGCGAGTTCGATTTCTGGAACCGTAACCACGCTTTCGCGAAAAAGTTGGGTAGTCATGGCATCGTATTCTGGAGATGGAAACACAAGCGCTGGTTCAGATACAACGATTCGCTCAATTACTCCAGTGTTAGCAAGGGCGGTACTTTCAGATAACATGGGTGCACAACGAGCGCCGTCATCTAATGTTACTTTGACCATAAATGGTAATAATGACCGTGTTGGAAGTATTATCACTGCCATAGCACCGGCAAATTAGTTCGATTGAGTTTTGTCACTAGGACACATAAGGTGACGGTACTCGCCAAGAGGTTTCGAAACTCCGTGTCAGTCGGCACGGAGTTTCGACTTGTGCGATTATTCTGATAATCTGTAGCTTACTGCAATATGCGGACAGTAAAAGAATTTGTCTTTGAAGGATTTCGGCTTGGTGCGCGAAAATTTGGACTTCCGTTTATTCTGACGGACGACCTCGGTCTACGTGTAGTGATTTACCCATGGGAAACAACACCTACATGGAAACTTCGAGGCAGATATAATCTCCGTAAAGAATTTATGGCGTTCGATGCGCTGATTTCAGAAGGTGGCATTGTTGTCGATATCGGTGCACATGTGGGATTGCATTCGATGATGCTGGCTCGCCGCGCTGGAACAGTATATGCGTTTGAACCTACGCCTGTATCGTACGGATGCTTGCTCGAAAATATTACCCTCAATAAAAGTATCAATGTAATTCCCATACCGAAAGCGGTCACGGCGCATACAGGAACTCAGACGTTGAATTTATTTTCTCAGGAGAGTTCGCAACTCAATTCGCTCGGCACTCCTGATACCGGAGAAACAATTGCTGAGTCACTCGTTGTTAAAACGGTATCGCTGGATGATTTTGCGGAAGCGGAAAAGATTTCTCATTTCGATTTCATAAAAATTGATGCCGAAGGAGCGGAACTCGATATTTTGCGTGGCGCCACAAAATTACTAAAAGAAAAGCGAATCAAGTGTTTTTCCTTTGAAACGGCACAAAATCAGTTCGACGGTGTTTCAAAGAAACCCGAGGACGCTCGAGATTTCATCATGTCCTTTGGATACACGATACGCTGTTTCGATAAAATGAAGAAAGAGTTTTTACCGCTCCCGCTTTTGTATAATCCGATTCACGATAACCTCTACGCGTTTGCCCCGTAGTCTCTGAGTAGTCTTTTCGCGTATTAGTCGTTGTCTAGTATGCGTGTGGCACCTCTTTTGATTTGTTGACTAGGTAGTTAACACCATTAATGTCTCGTTAAAACTCGAACAACGGCGCCATATTCTGAGAATGAGATATTTTCAACTCACCTGATTTCTTCGCAAACAGCTCAGCTAAGCCACTTTTGTCGAAAAGCGAAACGCTCAATATTTGTAATATTTCGTAGAGATTTTGCCGTAAATGCAGTTTTTTCTTGAGGATAGCCACGGTAAGGTAGGTGGCGAGAGCAACACATATCTGCAACTTCACCGCGTTCTCCGAGTGTCCCCAGAAGGTCTTGATCTTCAGATGCTGCTTGATCCATTTGAAGAACAATTCAATCTGCCAGCGATGTTTGTACAAAAGCGCAATTGATTCTGCGGATACTGCCATGTTGTTGGTGAGAAATACATAGGCATGCCCAATCTCGTCGGTGTATTTGATGCGACGGAGTGTGTCCGGATATTTTTCATTTTCGAGTGTACCTACCTGATCGCACATAATGGCATCTGATGTTGTACGCGAATATCGACGAGTGAATCGTGTGTTGCGCTTTGCTCTGGTTACGAAAAATGCACCACTCGTATGAATGCGATGCAGTCGTGCGTAATCAAGGTACCCGCGGTCGAGTATGTAAAAACTTCCCGGCTCATACACCAACAAATCAAGAAACGCTGCATCATATTCTTTCCCGCTTGTCATGTTGAAAAATGCAGGAATAGAGCCACGAATATCCATACTGAGATGAAGCTTCACCGCTGCTTTGGTTGAAACAAATGGCAGTGATGGAAACAACGAGAGGCACAAATCAATACTTGTGGAATCGATGGCATAACAGGCACCTTCAATATCTTTTGCAATTGCTGGCTCCGCTGCGTAGAGTTTTCTTGCTTCGGTAATGAGCACACTGCACAAGTCCCGATATATTTGCCAATCACGCTTCTCGTTTGCTTTTGCGAGTGTTGGAAGTTTTGGAATGGCACGAAAACCAAGATGGTACAACTTTTCTTGATGTGTCGTGAGACACGTTACGATATCGCGAAGTGATTCACGATATGCAAGTTGTCCAAATGCCATCGACAGAAATTGATCGCGACAGGAAAATTTCTTTCCGTAACGTTCACCACCGTATCGCGCAATGCACGTGTTGAAACTTCTTCGCGGAAGATAGTCCATGACTTGGCTGAATATATAATTTCCGATGAACATGGCGATACGAGGATTGGGCGAATAATCCTCAGTATCCTTTCCAATTCAAGTCGTGTACATGAAAAAAAACGAAAAAATGGCTCAGGTGAAGAGTTCTGTGGCTTTTACACAGGTTTTAACGAGACACGCATGAGTTACCACAGAATTTTGATCCCGGCGATTTTTCTGCTGAAAAATCGCCTTGGCTTCGCGCCGTCGCGCTGCAGAGGATCAAAATTCTGCGTTAACTGCCTAGCCATTTTTGATTTTGCGTATCTGACGAAACAGGGCCGGGAAGTGCTGACGCACAAAAGACAATATTTGTTGATGCGGCGCACGATTAATGCCGAAGGTGTACTTGAAAGTATCTGCATCCATTGCTGCACTGGGCTGTATAGTTATGGGGTGAATCAATGGTAGTGGCAGCGGAAAGGTTGGTATGCCAGCTTTTTCATTGTCGCTATCAGCAGTATGCGTTGCGCCCTCGCCGTAACCGATATTGGTAACTAAGTTGACTCGGGGAACAATGCATAAGCCATTATTTGTAAGACAGGCAAAAACCCACTTACCATCCCAGTTTGTCAGGGCACCGGTATAATAGTGATTAAATTTGTACTCCCAATGTGCGAGTACTGCTGGATCTTTCAATAAAGATGCGAGCCGGTGATTTTCGCTAATATGCGGCCATACGGAGAGTGTTTGGTCAAAGTATTTCCACGCCCTCCGCCATGTGGCCCACCCGTGAATTAACGGTATACGAGAGAAGTAATAGCTTTGTGATATCGATGGCAATCTATCCTTATGATAGTTGTTGCCACTTATGTGCATGACTCGCTCGTCATCCTTGTATTTTTCTAATAGTTCTTGGCTGAACGGAAAAAAGTCAGGATGAGGGACACAGTCATCCTCTAAAATAATAGCGCGATCAACGTGTTGGAATACCCATGAAATACCACTCGATACACGCGGATCGCAGCCCATATTTGTATCGGAATAATTTCTCTGCACAGCACAGTCCCAGTCAATATTCTCGGTGACGTTACGCGTCGTCTCGCACAGCGATTTCTCCGATTCATTGCGGGCACCATCAGAAATAATAAAAAGCTGTTTTGGTCGCGCCTCTCGAATGCGTGCGAAGACCGACCGTGTGTGTTCAGGTCTATTAAAAATTATGAGAGCGACTGGTGTTTCAAGCGGTTGCATGCGGATTAAAGTGTGTTCCGTTAGCGAGAGGAAAGAAATACAGCCACAGCATTATTACTGAATTCAATACGCTCGCCATCACGCGCGCGAGAACGAGTCCCCAGAGGCCCCATACAATAACGCCCACCACCATAAATATAATTTGAATACATGAACCCCCGACATTCATGAAATATTGCTCACGAATTCTTTTGTGTGCGACAAAGTAAGAACTGATCGGTATCGTGCCGAAACCAAGAAGAGTCAGTGCATAAAGTCGCGCGAACGGGACCGCATCGATATATGCCGGAAAGAGTATTCGATATAATTATGGCGCAAGAAAGAAAAACGCGATGATTCCGATGATGCCAGCCACGAGCATCCAGAACATCTTGTTATTGATGTTTTCTTCAATATGTCCACTATGTCGTGTGGTAAATCGTGCCTGCATCATTTTATCTATGGCTTTGCCGGGACCTTTTGCTTGGTCGAGGATGCCGATTGAAAACGCATAGACGGCCAAATTGACGGCGCCAGCGTAGTGGAAGAGTAGAAGCTGATCAATTCCTCCTGCAATACCTCCAATGACCCCCATGACGCTTAAATGTTTTCCATACGAGAGCATTCCTGAATCGAATTTCGCATTTTCGACATGAAAGAGTGCGATGGTCCGTTGGTAGAAATAATAATCGACACACAGATTCGAAAGGAAAAATACCGCGACCAGCACGAGGACGTTTTGTGTAAGGAAAATAGTAAGAACCAATGCAAGGGCGGGCACAATGACGCCGATGATGCCGAAGTAGATGGTGGCGCGAGAGAAATCTTGTTTGCCATTCAAAAACGATCCTGCCAGATTTGCGCCACTTAGGAATGGTGTCGCGCAACCGCCAAGAAGGATACCGAGGGCAAGCGTGTAGTTTCCAAAAAAACCGTAGTACGCGGCAAATGCTACCGCACCTACAAAGACCAAGACACTCCAGCGCAGATTGATTTTAAAACCTTCTGTGAGGGCGCCATCAAAACCTCGTGCGGCGGATTGTGCGACAGCGGTCCCCAAATTGCTTAGGGAAAATATTGAGAGTATCCCTACAATGGAAAGAATAAATTTGTAGTTCCCGTAGACATCTTTCGGTACGTATCGAGCGAAAGCAACAGAGACACTGAGCGCAACAACGGCGGCGACAAACTGTCCGATAATAGACCACGCGCCGCCAGAAGCCAGGTAGACCATGTCGGTCTTGGTGTATTTTTCGCTCCAGCGCAATAAGCGCACCAGGTGGGATTTTTCGTCGCTCAGCATCTGGCTATCCTATCGCGAAGAGGTCATTTTAGATAGAAGAGCAGGGGGTGTGACGAAATAAACCTTGACACGATATTAGAGTAAAGTAGTATATTATAGTATGACTAATGTAACCGTCCCTCTTTCCGAATCATTGCTTGAATTCGTCGACCGCCAAGTCGAGGATCATAAAGCGGACTCGCGCGCGGGCTTTATTCGTCGTCTGATAGCCGAACGGTGCGAGCACGATGTCCTGGAGGCGCATCTTGAAGCAGTAAAAGAATTTCGACAAGGCAAAACAATGAAAGGAGATCTACGAGACTATAGAAACGTGCGGTGACCCCATGACATATTCGGTAGAGTATTCAAGTAGATTTATACGCGTGTTCAGAAAAATAGACTCTGAATTACAGGAAGAGGTGATCGAAAAGGTAGAGTTACTCAAGAATCCCGAGAGACACAAAAAATTGAAAGTGCATAAACTCTCCGGCAAACTTAAAAATATATGGAGTTTCTCGGTGAACTATCGAATTCGTATTACATTTTCGAAACCAAAGAAAAACGTCATTGTGCTAGAAACCGTGGGCACGCATGAGGAGGTGTACTGAAGGTCTGGAGTTTGTGGGGATAGAAGTCTATTTTAATCAGGATTATTGTTTTCGAGGGCCGAGCGCAAAGATAGTGAAAGCACCATTCACATAGACGGAATGCATTGTTGGGTACGAGTCATGCATCCACCCAGGGATGATAAATCCTGGTTCGGAAATTGCATAATCGATTTTTCGGTTGCCGAGTATGAGGTTCGGATTCTTTTCTGAAAGAGACGCAGCGAATTTTCTCAAAGTATCTTTAGCGGCTTGCGGAATTACTTCCGCTGGGACTAGGGGGAGTCCAATAAGTTTTCTAAATTTGTTGAGTTGCATCTCGTGCCCGTACTCGTCGAAGTAATGTGCGCCCCAAATTTGACCTACGTGGTTAGTGAAAAAGTCATCGTCGTATTTCGCACCATAATAGAGTAAATAAAATCGAGTCCAGACTTCTTCGTCGGTCATGATGTGTAAATTCGCATTGCGGGAGTAGAAAATTCGATCGGGAGTGTATGCTGCGATAAGGTACGAAGTATCTTCTGCAGCAAGGACAACACTTTCTGGGGCCGTATTTTCCCGCAACCACAACATGATTGGCCCATATCTCTGTTCCTCGAGATTTTCTCCATGGACTTTGAAGCGAGCAACAACGGACTCTGTGATTAAAAAAATCGTCGCACCGATGCAAAGCACAAGAGCGATCGAGGGTACGATTCTTCTGTTAATAGATTCAGGGAGTGAACGAAAAAAAATAGATAGTATGTATGTGATCGCAAGAAACGTGATATACGCCGCGGGGAGGAAATAGTGAATAGAAAACTCTCCATTCTTTCCTGTAATAATTTGACTATTAGATGCAATAAGACCACCCAGAATTGCACTGAGAAAAAACCAGGAAAAAAGATTGGCGCGAACTGATTCCACGCGCCATATCGCCATAGCCACGACCGAGGCCGCGACTGTGCAAAGTACAATTGTCGAGAATCCAGTCGGCGTGTGGCTCCGAATAAGTCCCAGTCTCGAGACCGTTTCTTGGTATGCAACGGAGTGTGAAAGCATATACATTTGATAAAGAACCGGGGAGCCCAATAGCGTTCCTACTCCAAGCGCGGTACCAAAGGGAAATATCTGGGAACGCAATTCTCTCCGCACGAGCGTTGCAAGAAAGAACATCCCAACCGCGGCGATCGTAAATGTCCAGTAGTAAGGATAGATGTAAAAGAGCGTGCCCAAAACTGCCCCCAGCAACGGGACGGCATATTTTTTACTCTGAATCACTCGAAGAGCCAGAAAAATGGCAAGTTCGACGAAGAGAAAATTAAATTGCGGCGACGGTGATCGAGTAAAAGTATCGAGAAAAAAACCGAGGTGGAATAGCGAGGCCGCAGCCACTGATATCAGTGTTGATTGTGTGACAAGAAGAAGAATTGCGTACGTTACGAGGAACAATATAGGCGGAAGGGTAAAATCAAAAAAAACGGAGGTGTATTGCACATCGAGACCAAGAAATTCACCAGCGTACGAAAGAGTCGCATCCGGTACCCAAAAAGAAACCGATGGTGCGGATCTGAATTCTAAGACGTATGGATTTCCCAACATGGGAAATCCGTCCCGAGCTTCCTGCGAACGCCCTTCGTAGTAGCGATCGTCGTCGGATGTGATGGGGAATATTTCTTTGTATGCAGATCCCATTTGATGAACGACATATAATTGCGGGGCTCCGGTCGCAATTCCAATTGCTAGAGCAATGAGAATAGCGGGAAAGTGCGAGTATGTTTTTTTAAAGAAAAGAGACAGTAAATGTGGCACCTGCATATTCTATCAATCATTCGTCCTCTCAAGCTCAAGCGGGGCTCTCAGTAATTGCGCGAGCCTTGCCGTTCGTATTTCTCTGCCGTCTGCGGTGAGATGGCCGATGGAGTCGAAAAATTGCCCGTCATCGAAAATGAAATCTTTTTGTCTTCCCAGAATTTTTTCCGTACCGAGTTGATTAACGATATATTCTTCTTGCTTAAGGAGGTTGCTTTCGTTATTTCTGTACACCGTCTTTGGCAGAGCCGGCCAAGAAAATAGAACGGTCACACCTTTTTTTTCTTCTGCCAATATAAAAGCATCGATATGCGCAATTGTTTCTGTGTTTGGTATGTCGCTAAACGCCGTCGATGTTGCCGTTATTTCTGATACCGGCAGAAGATACGATTCTGAGAGATGTCCAACCATGTCCCCATACTCGTTGAAATTCGATGCTTTATATACGCGACGATACAACGTCTCTTCGCGCGGCTTGATTGGGTCCACAACGTATTTTCCGATCAGACTGTAGACGCGGGTTGAAAGCCAGCCAGGAAATTGTCGGAGAAGAGAAATTGAGGATTTTGGATTTGAGAACACAAACGGTGTCAATTGTGGATCTTGCTGAAGAGCTTCAAGCGAAATAAAGCCGGTTGCAGAGGGAACACTATCGAGGATATCGAATTCAGGGATCAATATGATGAGGTCTCCCGTTTTGGCACCGGACGATGCTTGTGCAAGCATGAAGTCAATCCCAAATCCTGCGTAGAGTCCAAGGTTGACAGGGTTTAGGCTGGTTTCTTTTTTGAGAGTGTTTGAGTCGAGCCCAAACGCAATCCCCGAGCCTCCCACTAAAATTAGCCTTGGTTGTGGAGCGTTTTCCAATCTCCGCATTTTGCCAATAGTGGCTGCGCCGTAGGAACTCGGATCACGACTCGCAACAAAAATGATTTCACATAGGAATACAATAATAAGCGCGATAGAGAGACATTCTTTAACGAAAATGCGGACAGATTTTTTTTCAGTGCTGGACATATCAAAATTGGAAATATATGAAAGGCACGGAAGATGAAAATTGCCCGAAAATAAGAATGCCAGTCACAAAGGTGCCATATAGTAAAAATCGCATCGGTCGCGGAACGATACTCATGTAAGAATTAAAGATGCCTCGTGCTCGAACAAGATCAACTGATTCCAAGATAACGATGCCGCATATACCCGTCGTAACCCCTTGTAATGTGGAAATACTTGTTCCCATTAAGATTACTTTTTGGAATCCGGCGAGTGAATTCAGTTGCGAGTAAAAGTCCCCGAACCCTGTCGGCATATGAGAGAGAATGAAAAAGGCGCTGTGAAGATCCGGTGTGCGGAAAAACACCCATGCAAGCGAGACTAATATAAATGTTGTGGCGACCTGCAAAGAACGGTGAATTCGTGGAAATGCAGAGAGGCCGATTTGCCTGGTCATTCTTTTTCTCGCGGTCTCGGTAATGGAGGCGAACGTAAGATAGAAACCAAAGAGCGCGCCCATAGCAACGAATGTCCAATTTGCTCCATGCCAGAGACCAATGAGAACGAATGTGGCAAAGAGGCTCGCGTAGAGGCGGGTTTGCGAGTGATGTTTGCCGCTGAGGGCGAGTGGGTAATACAAATAATCGCGTAGCCAGCTCGAGAGAGATATGTGCCATCGTCGCCAAAAATCAGCCACGGAGCGTGCCGCATACGGTCTATCAAAATTCAGCATCAAATCATAGCCAAAAAGTTTTGCCGAACCTCTTGCGATATCCGTGTACCCAGAGAAATCTCCGTAGAGCTGATATGCAAACATCGCGGTTGCAATCATGAGAGAAGGACCAGTGAAGCGGCCAGGAGCGGCATACACCGCGGTCACGGCAGGGGCGAGGTTATCCGCGACCACAAGTTTTTTGAAGAAGCCCCACGCGATGAGCTTTGCTCCGTGGCGCGCACCATAAAGGGTCGCTCTAGGTCCGTCGATTATTTGTTTTAGAAGGTGCGAGGGGCGTTCGATAGGACCAGCAACAAGTTGAGGAAAAAAACTTACGTAAAGCGCAAACTTGCCGAAGTGACGTGTTGCGGGAAAACGTCCTCGATACACCTCGATCGAATAGCTGATGCTTTGAAACACATGAAAAGAAATGCCGATGGGAAGCAAAAGCGAAAGCACTGGCAGTTCCTGGGAATAGTGCATAGCCTGGAGAAACGACTGCAAAGAATCGAAAACGAAATTGAAATATTTAAATACGAAAAGGATGCCGAGGTTTCCAGCGAGACTCACCCAAAGCCACACCCGTCTCACGTGTGTACTTTTGGAGTTTTCCATTTGCATGCCAGCGATAAAATCGATCGTCGTAATGAGGAGAAGGAGAAGCGCGTATTCCGGCTTCCAGGCCATATAGAAGAGATAGCTTGCGATGAGGAGCAAGAGCCACCGAAATCGTTCAGGCAATAGATAGTGCAATACCAAGACCGTTGGCAGAAATATGAGGAAACGAAGGTCAACAAAGCTCATGGTGTTCGCACCCGTGAAGATACCAATTTTCCGGCAAAAACGCGATCAAAGCGAAAGGCGGGGTAGAAAGGGCGATGAGCGTGAAATTCTCTTTAAAAAAATGCGGAGTGGAGCGACGACTCCTTCAAAGACAATGTGTCTTGAAAGTTTTGATTCTCCTTCTCGTCGTTTGCGGAAAATAATCGGGATTTCAGTTGGTTTTGCGCCGCACTCGGTGACTGCGAGATATTTGAGTTGAATTTGAAATGCGTATCCCGCGGCACTAATTGAAGAGAGATCGAGTTTGTCGAGGACATCTTTGCGAATCGCGTAAAAGCCGGCAGTAAGATCTGAAATTGAGAGGCCAGTAAGTATTTGTGCGTATTTGTTTCCACCAGAAGAGAGTGCGCGACGCCATGTTTCCCAGCCTGGGGCCGCACCGCCGCCGACATATCGCGATCCGATGACGAGACCGTTCGACGATATGCGATCTAAAATCGCCGGCAAGTAGATTGGATCGTGAGAGCCGTCAGCGTCCATCAAAACGACGGCGCGAATATGTTCTTTTTTTGCACGACTAAGCGCATCGCAATAGGCGCGGCCCAATCCTTCTTTCTTTTCTCGCAATATGAGAGAAACCTGAGGAAACTCTTTTGTGAGTGCTCGAACTTCATCGGCAGTGCCGTCGGGCGAATTATCATCGACAACCCATATTCGGGCCGTAGGACAATTTCTCACAATCTCTGGAACTATCGCACGAATATTATTTCGCTCGTTATATGTGGGAACAATAATAAGATCGGATTCCATGGAAAAGGGGTTACTCGGTATCCTAGCACCTTACCACTTTAATTTATCGTGCGCATAACTTATATAATCCACCTGTAAAGCGTTATCAAATCTCTAAAAATATTTGGAATAATTAAAGTGGTAAGGTGCTAGCGCGACACGCACCTTTTTGATAGATTGCCGCCATGCCCGGTAGGAAAGTTTCGAATCGCTTTTATTACGTATATGTACTACAAAGCATGAAGGACTATAAGCAATACATTGGATACACGGCTGATTTACGAAAGCGCATGGAGGAACACAGCTCGGGCAAAAGCATTGCCACAGCTCCGCGACGACCTCTCACACTCGTGTATTATGAGGCATGTAGAAGTATTGTAGACGCGAAGAGGAGAGAGCGGTATTTTAAAGTCACAGGAGGTCGTCGTTATCTTGCAAAAAGATTGAAAGATTATTATGAAAAAAATAATTCGAAACTTTACTAACCGGGTATGACAAAAAAGCCTCGGTGGGTCGCGGTGTCTGGGGGTTTCGACCCGCTTCACATAGGACACGTACGGATGTTTAAGGAGGCGCGGAAACTTGGCGAGAAGCTTGTTGTAATACTAAACAACGACAACTGGCTTCGAAACAAGAAAGGATTTTCCTTCATGGCAGAAAAGGAGCGGCAGGAGCTCATCGAATCATTTCCGTTTGTTGACAAGGTAGTTCTTACTTCGCACAAAATTGGAGATCTTGATCGAAGTGTCGTACA
>JAYTPG010000039.1:0-8517 GCA_043747375.1 Candidatus Kaiserbacteria bacterium
ACAGGAGGGAATACCCCATGAAGTTTTGAACGCCAAAAACCATGAACGAGAAGGTGAGATCATCGCGCAAGCAGGGAGGAAGGGGGCCGTCACTATTGCAACAAATATGGCGGGTCGCGGTGTCGACATCAAGCTTGGTGGAAATCCTGCGCCAGAAATAGCATACGAAGAATTAAAAAACGTCGGAGGGCTTTACGTGCTTGGTACAGAGCGGCACGACGCGCGACGCATTGATAATCAATTGCGAGGTCGTGCAGGCCGCCAGGGTGACCCCGGCGAAACACAGTTTTTTGTGTCGCTTGAAGACTCACTGATGAGAATTTTTGCATCGGACACAATAAAAAAAGTGATGGGAACGTTTGGCATTCCTGAAGATGAGCCAATTTACAATTCTATGATCACGCGCTCGCTTGAAAAAGCGCAGACACGCATCGAAGAATTGAATTTCGATTCGCGCAAGCATGTGCTTTCGTACGACGATGTTTTAAATATTCAACGGAAAAGCATTTATGAACGTCGCCGTGCACTCCTCACGCTTGGAACCGACGCGATTGACGCAGAGCTCCAGAGACTCGGAAAAAAAGAAGAGTCGTTTGCGGACGCGGTAGCAGACAAAAAGAAAGAGTTGGGCGAAGCCTTCTACAGTGTCGTACGGCGATTCCTTTTGCAAACCCTCGACTACCTCTGGGTCGAACATTTGGAGGCCATGGAGTACCTCAGATCCAGTGTTAATCTCCGTGCCTACGGCCAACGTGACCCGCTGGTCGAATACAAAAAAGAAGGTCTCAAAACCTTCCGAACAATGGAGGAAACCTATGAACAGCACGTGCGTAAGACAATCCCCACAATCGCCCCCGCAGGTGCCCAGGTCTCAAAAGCGGAGCAAGTTATCCACAAAGCTGCGCAGTCGATTCTTTCGCAAGGACGCGCCGCAACCGCCAAAGAATACGGCAGGAATGACCGAGTTGTGATAACTGACGGGGTAGAAACACAGGAGATGAAATATAAGAAAGCCGAGTCTTTTCTGAACTCTGGTCAGTGGAAAATTGTAGAATGAATATCATCTCGGGTCACGAGATGTTCATATTTTAAAGGATTTATCGAAGGCCGAGATTTCATCTCGGCTCTTTTAATTTTAGCTCGTTTGACGACGTTGCCCCTCAAGAGGATGTCGAATCTACCGCCTGTTATAAGTGAATACATTTGGATGCCTTCCTTAAATCTCATTGCCCTCACGAGGGTCGTAATTCAAAAGTCTTCTCATACATGCGGATGAATTAAAACCTGATAAAGTGTGGTCATGGAAACAAAGTACGAAGTGACGATTGGTCTCGAGGTTCATGCCGAGCTTAAGACTAAGACTAAGATGTTTTGTGACTCGATAAACGACGCGGATGAGGTCAATCCAAACGTAAATGTATGTCCCGTTTGTGTGGCACATCCAGGAACACTTCCCGTAATAAATAAAGAGGCTGTGAGGCATGTACTGCGTGTGGGGACTGCTCTCGGGGCTCGACTCGCGGACTACACTGAATTTGATAGAAAGAATTACTTTTATCCCGATCTTCCAAAGGGCTACCAGCTTTCGCAATATGAGTATCCGCTTGTGTCTGGAGGTGTGCTAAACGGCATAGCAATAACACGCATTCACTTAGAAGAGGACACGGCGAGCTCGATTCACAGCGATTCCGATGGCTCTACACTCATAGATTACAACCGAGCTGGAGTGCCGCTTATGGAACTCGTCACCGAGCCAGTCATCCACAGTGCGGAGGAAGCGGGAAATTTTGGCCGAGAACTGCAACTCTTGCTCCGGTATCTCGGCGCGAGTGACGCCGACATGGAAAAGGGGCATATGCGACTCGAAGCAAATATCTCGATCTCCCAGACAGAAACGCTTGGCACAAAAGTTGAAGTCAAAAACATCAATTCCTTTCGAGCGATGGAGCGCGCAGTGGAGTATGAGATCAAGAGGCAAACCGAACTTCTTAATAAGGGTGAGAAAGTTACTCAAGAGACCCGCGGCTGGGATGAAAATAAGCAGGTAACCTTTGCACAGCGCATCAAAGAGGGTAGTGCCGACTACCGGTACTTCCCAGATCCAGATCTCCCAGCTCTCAAGCTTTCCGAGCTTTGCCTTACGACAGATTCATTTAAAAATGAACTACCAGAACTTCCCTGGGAGCGACGAGCTCGCTATCAAGAGCTCGGACTTAATGCCCAGGACGCAGACCTCTATGTAAAAAATTTGTCGCTCGGCGAGTTTTTTGAATCTGTGTTAAAGGAGTTGGGGGATGATAGAGAAATTGCCCGTCTGGCCTCCAACTACATTGCAAACGATCTAGTAAACATAATCCGAGATTCCAATAAACTATATACAGAAATAAAGGACAATATAGGCATTAGTGCTATAAATTTCGTGAAAATAATACAATTTGTTAAATCAAAGAAGATCTCTTCAAGAAGTGCAAAGGAAATATTAGCAGAAAGTATTTCAAGTGGGCAAGATCCTGAGAAAATTGCCAAGAATAAGAATTTATTTCAAGAAACATCCATCTCGGCCATTCGAGATACAGTCAATAGAATAATACAAGAAAACGAGAGTGTGGTCTCGGAATACGTGCGCGGAAAAGAATCTGCGCTCGAATATCTAGTTGGTCAAGCGATGAAGCTCCTAAGAGGTGCAGCAGACGCACAAAGCATCCGAGATTTGATACGCGAGACCCTAAAAAAATGAAGTTATACATACGATCTCGGGTGACGATGTAAATTTGTGTATAATTATCTCATGCAAGAGGTTAGCGTATCCGGTAAAATTTACATTGCTGCGAAGAAAGCTGCGGAGCTTTGCGGGTATGCGCAGGACTATGTCGGTCAACTCTCAAGAAAGGGAGCGATTGACGCGCAACGTGTTGGTGGTCATTGGTATGTGTCGCTTGAGTCCCTCACGAAGTATAAAAAGCGTTCCGACGAGACCAAGCCGGAGCCTCCTAAGTACAATCCAGAGCCGACCCCAGACACGGTAACTAGTTTAACGGGTAAAAACTATATCTCGGCATCCCGAGCTTCCGAGATAACCGGATACAACTCGGACTACGTTGGCCAACTTGCACGTGCAGGAAAGATAAAATCAGAACAAATTGGTAATCGTTGGTATGTAGATGAGGATTCTCTGAGTGAGCATAAAAAAGAAAAGGACGGTCTTCTCGCTGCTGTTCAGACGGACTCCGTAGGGCTTCAAAGAAGCCAACCTGGGTCAAATATTGCAAAAGGCAACCTAAATAAGCCACTCCTTGAATATTTCTCTGATACACGAGACCTGATACCTTATCTGAGAGAAAAAAGAGTCGAAGAACAGGTGATTCAGGTCAACAAAATAGAAGAAAAAGTACCTGAACTTACTACAGAAGAGGTACGTATTCCAATTAGAAAAATGCCGACGCCGAGACGTACCGAGACGAGACCGGAGATACGCAAAATCGTATCAAAAAAGGCTATCGTGATACCCGAAATATCTAATATTTCTTTGTCATTCGCGCGATATGCCTCTATTTTTTTGATTATTTTGGTTGGGGCGTTTTTCGCATATAATTTGCTGAGCGATACAAAGATATTTTCAAAGAACTTGATCCCGAATATTGAAACTTCGGCGATTAGCGTCGAGTGGGCTGAACCGTTTACTTCGCAGTTAGAAAAAATGATGGTTCCTGAGATCCGTTATAGAAGAGAATAGGTGCAACGCCTCGTTACGAAGCCTCCAAGGGTTTTATGACTCTCACAGAGTGCCTCACACTCGTTAATATAGCCATTTTACTAAATATTTTGCAAAAAGTGACCTGGTGACTCAAAAATAAAATAACTTCTCGCCAGAGCCTAAATTAAGGCCTCCAGGCAGTTTTTTGTAGATGTCCGGAGATCTTTTCATTGGAATTGAGGGTGTAAATATCGAGATAGATGCTATTCATACCCGAAGATTAATTTTTCATCCAAAATGGTGTTCAACCGGGTTCTACCTTCACTTGTGCGTGACCGTGAAAGCCAGATAAAAGACTCGTACCCGTGCGGCAGACTTTTTTACGACCTCACCGCGTTATTTTAGATTCTTCTGACAAATTTCTTCTATTTTTTACGGTATTTTGATTTCACATTTTTTTATCGGACATTTTCTGATATCCACAGCCGCGGAGTAAAAAAATCAAATGGACAAGCTAAATATCGTCTAAAATGCTAGTTAAATCGGTTATCCGAACATTTCATGAAAACGTATTGGACACTAACGGACAGAGAAATTTCATGCCGATTTTTTCTCAATTCTTTTTTGCGCGTGTAATTTTGCATGAGTGACCAAATTACTGTTGACGGTGTAAATTTCATCTCCGCAAACGAGGCGGCGCACTTCTCGTCGCTCTCACGAGACTACGTAGCCAAGCTCGCACGCGAGGGGAAAATAAAGGCCACCAGAGTCGGAAAAAACTGGTACGTTTCCGAGCATTCCGTAAAAGAATTTTTGCAGCTAAACGAGTACTCAAAAGCGATTCGAAAACAGGCACTCACAAAGGAACGCTTGGTGGAATATCACGGCAAAAAAAATGCGCCGACTCTTTCGGTCAGTGACGGAAAAATTCCTGTCGTTATTACTCCTTCGCTATCCGTTGTTGCCCCAATTATTTCGTCTCCAAAAATTTCGCAGCCGATCACCGAATCGTTTTTTGTTTCTTCGGCGAAAGAAAAACTGTCACAGATGGCGGCTGCCACGTCTCCATCGGCAGGAGTTGGAGACGCGGCATTTCACACGGCGCATGTTCCGGCGCATTTTGTTGCCCCCGCAATCGACATCGTTCACAAAATCGCAACGCTTACGTTTGCGTGCCTCCTTACGTTTGGTGCATATGCATATATCAATCCTTCGCATGCAGAATTTGCGATGTCTGTATTTCAGAACATGTCCGAGTCAATTCAAGGTGGAGCGCTGGCAATTGCCGGTCGTGTCACTTCAGCTCCTTCGACTCCAGTATTAAATGCACACGTATTGGCAAAAAAAGAAAAAAGAAATTTTGCCAAGCCGCATTCACAGACCGCCGCTGCTTCGACAGGTCTGTTTGATGCGATTGCAAAGCTTGCGAGTAATTTCAGTACGGGTGTAGACAACGCACTCTTCGCGGTCTCGCCGTCAAATTTTGTTTTGCAAAGTCTCGGTTTGGGGTCGTCGGGTGATCGCGGTAGCGTCTCTGTTCGAGTCACTCCCGCGAAGGCGCCTAAATCACCATCAACAGGAAACGTGACGCCTGTTCTTGCGGTGCAAACGCCTGCTTCGACCAAACAAACGATCATAAATAATCAGCCAGTTATTGAGCGCATTATCAAAACTGTGCGCGTGGTGACTCAAGGAGGAATCTCACTTGCGACTCTCGATGCGCGAATGCAAGAACTCGACGCACGATTTTCTTCACAAATCTTGTCGTTACAAAAAACAAATGCACAACAATTTACAAACGTGTACAGTAGTTTTTCAAATCCGGGATATTCTGGCGGCGGTAGCGGAGGAGGCACAACGATTGTAAGCGGAGTCTCCGATGCATCGCTTCTCACGGGGGTTCTTGCCATCAATCACGGCGGCACGAGTACCTCAACGAGCCCGATTTACGGCCAAATTTTGGTCGGTAATGGTTCCGGCGGCTACGCGTACATGGCGACTTCTGCACTTAATATTATTGGCGCTGCAAGTACGGCTGGTGGCGCGTCAGGTTCAATCCAATTTAATAATGCAGGTGTTTTTGCAGGTGCAGGAAATGTTTTCTACGATTCGGTACGCGGATTTTTCGGCATCGCGACGACGTCGCCGTTTACAAATTTTGCAGTTGGCGGAAATGGATTTTTTGGCGGAAATATTTTTGCTACGGGCACACTTGCGATCACGGGAACAGGCACCTCTACGTTTTCCGGCGGAATTCAAACCACCGCACTTAACGTAACAGGCACGGGCACTTCTACATTTGCTAATGGCTTCAATATTGCGTCGGGATGTTTTTCAATCAACGGCGTGTGCGTGACAAGTGGCACGGGTGGCGGTCTTTCATTTGGACAGGCGTTTGAAATTTCCGGAGGCTTCCTCGCGCCGACAACATCACTCGCCGTCCTTTTCCCGGCTGGATTTATTTCCGGTGCGTCGTCATCGATCGCACGAGTTTCGATAGGGGACTCAACAACAACAAATGCAACCACAACAAATTTCTTTGCAACGAACGCGTCCACCACAAATCTTTCAGCGATCAGTTTCCGACTCGCGGGGCTTAACGGAATTTTGAAAGCGACGGCAGGATTTATTACTTCTGCGTTTGTAAATCTTGCATCAGACGTGACGGGAATTCTGCCAGTCGGGAATGGTGGCACCGGATGGAGTAATGTGCAAAGTGGCTCTCTCGTCTTTGGTAACGGTACGAATGCACTTTCGACGACGAGCGCCGCGACGCCAGGCATGACGCTCGCATATTTGAATAACGTACCAACATGGATCGCAACGACGACTTTTTCGTCGCCACTTACGTGGACAGCGGGAAATGTTGCGATACAAAATGCAGCCGCGGACGCTTCAACAAAAGGCGCGGCAACATTTGCGACAGCTGATTTTAACGACAACGGAGCAGGTGTCATCTCGACCGATTACGCAAACGGTCAGAAGGCAAATGGCGCTCAGCCCGGCTTCCTCGCATCCTCTGATTACACGAATTTTAATAACAAGATTTCGTCGTCATCTTTGTCTGCCGGATACCCCCTTCAATACAACACATCAACGGGTGCATTTAGTCTTGCGTTTGGGACGAGCACCTCGAATCAGTGGGGCGATGTCCAGCAGTTCCAAAACTCTTCAACCTCGATCGCATCGGTCTTCGGCCCAGCTTATTTTGGAGGAACGGCAACTTCGTCATTCTCGAGTGCAGGCGTCCTTACACTTACAAATTTGAATGGTCCGCTTCAAGCAATTAATGGAGCTGTGTCAGCGACGAACACTATCAGTGTTCAGTTCGGGGGAACCGGAACGTCTACAGCGCCAGCGTACGGTAAGGTGTTGGTGGGTAATTTCGCAGGAGGCTACGATTTGGTCAGTACGTCAAGTTTGGGTATTTTGAGTGGTGGCGGCACACTGACTGCGCTTGGTTCTGGTTGGGCAACGACATCGGGCAGTCAAATCACTTTTGCCACTTCCTCAGACACGAATCTGGGGCTTTCGATTGTCGCCAATGGGTCTAGTTTGGCATTTTCGCCAACATGGATAGGGAATTTGGCGGTAAATCGGGGCGGAACGGGCTGGAATAGCATTCAAATCGGCTCACTATTGTACGGAAACGGCACAAATGCGCTTGCGACTACCTCGGCAGGGACTCCAGGACAGGTTTTGGCACTTTTGAATGGAATCCCGACGTGGACGGGAACAACCACCTTTGGCTCGGGTCTTTCATATGCAAACGGAGCGGTTTCCCTCGATGGCGCGTTCAACAAGGGCTTCTTCTTCTCAACGACATCCACCGACTACTACATCTCGCAGGCAAACCTGACCGGTTTCTCAACCACAAGTGCCGACTTCTGGAAGACGAATCGCAACTTCTTCTCCACCTCAAGTACAGACTTCTACGTCGCAAACACCAATCTCTTCTCGACTACCTCTTCAAATTACCTTCTCTCTACTATAGACAAGGGCTTCTTCTTTTCTACGACCTCGAGTGACTACTGGAAACTCGCCAATAATTTCTTCTCTACAACGAGCACAGACTTCTGGAAGACGGGCACAAACTTCTTCTCGACGACGTCCGCTGACTTCCTCGCAACGCAGAGAAATTACTTCTCAAGCACTTCGGCAACGTTCTTTACCGATGCATCTACGACAATCGTAAAGACGTATTCAAATAATGCATTTACCGGAGGCAACACATTTACAAACACGACAAGCACAAATGCGACCACCACAAGCTTTGCGATCACGAATCTTGCGACAGGCTCAATCTTGAAGACAAGTATCGGAGGAGCAATTGTCGCTGCACTTGCCGGAACGGATTATTCAAACTTTCTATATCTTTTTCCAAATAACGCAACGACGACGCTTATTTCATTTAATGGCGGACTAGTTACGACAAACGCGTCCTCCACCAATCTGTTCTCCAACAATCTCTCTGCAAATGGCGCTTCCTTCGGTCAGACTGGTTCAACCACGATCTCATCAACTGGCGCACTCACAATTGCCGGAGGTTGGAACGGACCACTTCAAGCAAATGGTGGTCTTGTCTCCGCAACATCAGCAGTTGGCATTCTCTACGGAGGCACTGGACTTTCAACCGCACCAAGCTACGGCCAGCTTCTCCTTGGTCAATCGAACGGAACGTATGCACTTACCGCCACATCCTCTCTCGGCCTCCTCAGCTTCTCAACGACGTCAGCTAACTACTGGAAGTCAGTCACCGATCTCTTCTCTACAACATCATCAAGCTATCTGCTCTCAACAATCGACAAAGGCTTCTTCTTCTC
>JAYTPG010000040.1:0-7158 GCA_043747375.1 Candidatus Kaiserbacteria bacterium
AGGGTATTTCCTACTATTTGCGCATTGCCACCTGCCGCTGGGAAACTGCTCAGGCCACCAAATTTAACCCAGCCAATGTTTTCGCTCCAGGCATATCCCGAAACCATGCCCGCAGAGTCAACAGCGAGGCTGAAATTAGAGCTCGCGCATGTGTTTGTATTTGCGCAATTCAAGTCAATCCAGCCAATTGTTTCGCTCCATGCATACCCGTTTATCGCCGATGTTGCCTGAGAATTTGCTGCTCTAGGAATTGAAAATACCGAGGCAGCTATCACAAGTAGCGCAGCGAGCAGAAAGGAGAGGGGCAGTGTGATTCTTCCGCTCATATTTAATTGTTGCCCGATTTTGAAGCGCGCAGATCGTCTTGAACCGATTTGCTGTTTGCAAGAGAGGCTTCCATTTGAGCGATCTGTTCCCGTGTATATGGCTTCGCGTCCGGATTGACCGAGGTACTTGAGGCAAGTGAGACCTGCATTTGCGCAATTTCAGCTTGCGTATACGGCGCGGCAGAGTCCCGAGTGTGGGCAGTAGGATTTTGTATCACACCACCAAAAAATACGTAGACGAAGTAGGCAACGGCCGCAATACCCGCGAGTGTCGCGATATCGAGAAAAATCGGAGAATGCAGAACCTTGCCGACATCGCGCTGTTTCGACATGAGCACATTATACGCGGCCCCAACGTCAGTCGATTATTCTTTTTTTAAGAATGTGTATAACGACCGAATATGGCTACCGCCGCGCGATATACACACTAAGCGAGTCGATGATACTTTGGAGCGCGGCAAGTACACTCGCCATCTGCGCAGCGTTCACGTTGGAGACTTGTGCTACACCACGAGATGGCTCTGAAATGAGAGCGGTTGGCCCGCTTGTATATATCACTTTGCCGTTCCATACACATTTCCCTGCTATGCCTGCATATTGCGCCGCGAGTGTTTTACATTTTGCGAGCGCATCAATTTCGGTGATATTAACGATAGACGTCGCCACAACAGAGCCTGCATACACGGTGAGCGTGCCTGTAACTGGGGGTGTCGGCGGCGTCGGCGCGGCAACTGAGTATATTTCTGCTCCGTTCCAAAGACACTTTCCTGCCACACCAGGATATTGCGCTGCGAGTGTTTTGCATTTGGTTAATGCATCCACCTGAGTAACACTTGTGAGTGTGTAGACAATTGTCCCGTTTGCATAGACATTGAGTGTGCCCGTTGGCGTAGGCGTAGGAACAGCTACTGGCGCTGCGACAGAATATATTTGCGTCCCGTTCCAAAGACAATACCCTGCAACACCCGGATACTGAGTCGCGAGTGTTTGGCATTTCGCTAGAGCGTCAGCCTGTGTGATATTCGATACTGAAGTGGCTAGCGCATTATTTGCATACACCATGAGTGTGCCGAGTGCTGGGATTGAGGCCGGAGGCGTGGCTGGGACCGAAACCACTTCCGGACACTGGTAGCCGAAGGTGTGGGAAGGATCCGGACACGCCACAAGAGTCGAATTAATGGTGTGCATTGCGCCGGAGAAGGGCATCAGACCATTTACGACGCCTCCCGCGTTTACACCGATAACAGAAATTTTGACTGTTTGCCCTGCTTGAACGCCCAACGAACTCGACATATTTGCCGCGACCGTAAACGTGCGGGTCTGTGCAGGCTGTAAGGTTATTGATGTTCCAAGTGTCGCGAGATGATTTGTATTTAATGGTTGCGCGCTCCCGACTTCCGTTCCATTTTCATCGAGAAGAACGAGGCCGGAAAATACGCTATCAGGCGCGATTCCATCATTTCTTACCACAATGCCGAATGTGTTGATCGGACCACTGGAGCCGGCGGTAATCGTGAATTTCGTGAACGGGAGATGTAGGACTGATTGTGGTGCAAGAGAATTTCCTGGCTGTTGCGCGGGGGCGACGGTAATCGATGATGTTTGTGTCGTCAGGGTCGGTGAAGCGCTGGAGCCGGTACGCGTTTGTGAAATACCATCGGCAGATAATCCTCGGACACCTAGACCATTAGTCCAATCACCGTCAGAAAATTGCGAGGCCGTGTAATCGTTTGGAGACCACACAAACATGATATCTTTACCCGTAAGAGATGTCTGCGGAACAAGACCCGCGTATACAGACTGTCCAAGAAGTAAGGTTGAGAGCGCGGATGTATTGGTGAGACCTGTCCCCTTCGTTGAATCTCGAAGTTCAAAGAAGTACGTGCCACCCGCAGGAATCACAAGCGGTTTTGGAAAATACATATAGGCACCTGCGGATGCAGTAGAAACAGGTCCACCGATAACACCTCCCGCGGTGAATTGAGAAACCGGACTTGAATATCCAGAATCAGTAAATGCATATAGATCTATTTGTCCGTTCGTTCCTGCGGCAAGGCCAGATAAACGAACTGCAATTTGTGCAAGACTGATCTCTCCTGCTGGATTTGCACTGACCTTAAAGCGCATTAGCCTCCCATCTACGAGTCCATCGTTCGGGAGAGAAATAATAGCAACTGTCGGGAACGAACGGAAAATGCGAGCACCTGGAGTAAATTGGGTCGTAGCCGCAAATTGCCCTCCAAAATTCGCTTGAATCGTAGCGCCCGAGGAGGCACCATTTCCGGTAGCACCATCAATCGCGATCGAGATCAAATCACCAGGATGCGCTGGTTGACTCGTGCCAATTCGAGCGATGTCCCCACTAATCGTAAGCACTTTGTCAGAATCTCTAGGAATCGTTATCGGCGTATTAAGGGTCGAAACTGCGTAATATCTCATCGGAGCATGGTTATTTGGTGTCATTATCGCGGTGCCAACAAGAACTGCGCCGTCATAAATATATTCCTGCACAATATCTCCTGGATTTGCCGACACGTCGTCCATTGCAATGCGTATGGTACGCAAAGTTATCGCTTCCCCAGATGCGCGGAATTTAAACGCTCCGAGCGCAACACCTGAGGACCCGCCTGCGACAACTTGGTATGCCGGCGAAGATGCGTCTGTAGTAACGGCAAGCGAACCAGCACTACTACCTGTCTGAGTTTGTAATGAAGCTGGTGGGACAGGAGCTTGATTATTCGTTCCTCCAATAAAGAACGATGTACTTTCAATTATAGTTCGACTGCCATTAATCGACAAAACACGAAGAATGTAATTCCCGGATGGAGCTCCGTCCGGAATAGTTATCTGAGAAGATCCGCTGCCACCTTTTGTTGGCACCGCCGCCACATTTCCTACACCTTGCAGAGACGGCACGTAAATTCCTTGGATGTCCGTTGTTGGCAAGTTCGTAAATGTGAACGAAACCGTCCTGCCCGAAACTGCATTTACTACAATGCTCGTAGGGCCGTTCTGAGGAGCGTTTGGAGGTGACGTCGAGGTTGTCGCTACCAACCCACACAATTGCGCAATTTTTGCTCGCGTAAGCGAACCTGCTATACCAAAGGCCGGAAGACCTTGCTCACTCTGAAATTTAATCAGATACATTTCGGTCGTTTTTCCAAAATATCCACTCACGAGAGTTTCCTCGCTTATATTGAAATGATCAGCGAGAAATACCTGCAGATCTGTCACCTGATTTCCTGTCGTTGTATCTCGCGAGCCGCGTTGCATCGTGACGGAAAGCCGTGGGCACGAGGCTCCTGATCTCACACCCGTACCGTAATCGTCGGTAAGTTGGGAGGTGGAGGGAGATGGTGTTACAGGGTTATGCTGAGAGCCCTGGAGCTGTGTTTGCATTGTGGCAATTTGTGCAAGAAGGGCGGCAATTTGAGACTGCGTATCACTCGCGCTTTGCGCGGAGGCCAGAAAAGGAGTTGCGAGTAAAAATATTCCAATTGCGCCTTTTGCGATTTTTTTAAACATGAAAATAGTGCCCCTATAAATAATGGGTCAATGGTAGCGTGAAAAATTTGTAGGACCTAAACTTCGTGGGGAAAAGTCTCTGGCGGAATAATTCGAGGAAACACTGCCTATCGTTTCTTGGTTTACATTTTCCTACTCAAAAGTGGGCCTACATCCACTGCTCCCAAATTCGTTGTAAACCGTCATAAACGGATACGCTGACTTTGAGAATTCGCGTAATCCGCTCGAAGATGCGGGCATTGATCCTTGCAAAGACTGCAAAGACCCCATCTCTGCTCTGGCGGCGTTTTCCGAAGTCCAAGAAAGAATAATGTCTTCGTTCGGGGTTACTTTGTTTGATGGGGAAATACTCATCTTACATTGCGGTAAAGATGTGGCCTTCGGCACAAGAATTGTGACCGAATCACTCAGTTCGTGAGTAACGCCCCCGAGCGCATGACATGTAAGAGTATATTTTGTTTCCTCATACAAAGCTCCGGTACTCGTGGAAACCATCGAATTAGTGATCCCTTCGTATTGACGATGTTCTAAAGGGGGCTTTATGGTGTCTGAAAGCGTCTCGATATAACATCCTCCCTCAGGATCATTTTCTCCGTACGTTTGATATGAACTCCATGAAAGCTGTGCACTTGATCCACGACTTATTGTTATCGGCCCATCAGAACCATTGACCTTAAGATCTAGTGTTGGGATCGGTTGGATAAAAATTTCTGCTTGTACCCCACCAGTACCTGCCGCGTCACCAAGAATATAGAAGCCATCAACGCTAATTGGTTTTGCCGTCATGAGCGGTCCCACCGAGGCGTTTATTTTTTTGCCGCTACTTGAAGTAATTTGTAAAGATGCGGTAGCCCCCTCAGGGCTTCCATATATGCCTAGAACCTTCAAACTGAGATTGGTATTTTTTACTTTAACAATTGAGCCCTTACCCACCGTAACTGATCCCGGGGCCTCAATTTCAAGAGTCTCGTCAAACGTAACAATATGTTCAAAAGGGATTTGCACCAATATCACGTCTGTTGCGCCGTCCCACACATTAGCTATCTTCACACTTAGAGTGTCTCCATTTGTTTTTGGTATTCCCAAAAACTTACCCTCACTCAAATGATGAAATGTCGTCTCCTTTCCTAATTGCAGGACCGTAATATTTGCACCCCAAGAGGGCGAGTCGTGGCCCTGGCTCGCATATTCATTTCCTTCGAGACGGAGTGAGACCTCGTTATTAATCTTTTGTATTACTCCTTTTGTTAAACGCGTATAGGAGGTCTCAACATCTTGAAGGTGGGTACTCGCGTTGGTTTTCGTATTTTGAGCAGGAATCGGTTTTGGAGCTTCTGTTTTCGTTGGCACCGTTCCAGCACTCCCGCTTGAAATTTCATTGGTTTTTTGTTTCGGAGTATCGTTCGATACAATCGCAGAAGTGCTTGCGCGCATACGCTCAAGATCCTCCAACGAATGTACATTTGCGAATTTATCCACAATCGGTTCCGCCACCGAAACGGGCGAAACCTGAGAGAGACCGAAGAACCCACTGATTGCAATCGTAATCGAACCGATTAGCGACGCAAGAAATTCCATTAGGACAGTATACTCCTCATCGAGAGATATTTTCAGCGAGCCTTTACTTCCTCGCCGCAATCACGAGTTCCGCCGCGGCACGAGGCACAACGGCGTAATGAGAAAATTCGAGGTTTGGAACTGCGCGACCTTCGGTGAGAGAGCGGAGCTGGGTCGTGAATCCGAAGAGTTCGGAGAGTGGCACTTTTGCAGTAACAACACGCGCCTGACCTCGCTCACCCATCGCTTCAATAGAGCCGCGCTTGGAATTTATCATGCCCGTAACGTCGCCCATGAATTTTTCTGGAGTGACGACGTCGAGTTTCATGATTGGCTCAAGAAGCACAGGCTTTGCTTTTTGCATTGCCTCTTGGAATGCATTAATGGCAGCGAGCTTAAAGGCGATTTCAGATGAGTCCACGTCGTGATACGAGCCATCGTAGAGATCCACAGAAATATCGACAACCGGGAATCCGGCAAGTACGCCGCGATCCATGGCTTCTTTGATACCCTTTTTGATCGGCTGAATGTATTCCTGAGGAATAACACCGCCCTTGATGTTGTTGATGAATTCGAAATGGTCTTCGCGATCAACGTTATTTTTTATTTTTTCGCCCTCCACTACTGGCTCAAGCGGCTTCACGCGGATTTTGACGTGACCATACTGGCCGCGACCACCTGTTTGTTTGATGTGTTTGTATTCCACGTCGGCAGTTCCCTGAATCGCTTCGCGGTACGCAACTTGCGGCTTCCCTGTAGTTGCCTGCACGCCGAATTCACGCTTCATGCGGTCGACGATTATTTCCAAGTGTAGTTCGCCCATGCCGGAAATGATTGTTTCGAGGGTTTCTGGGTCGGATTTAATGCGGAACGTTGGATCTTCGTCGGAAAGACGCGAAAGCGCGATGCCCATTTTTTCTTGGTCAACTTTCGTGTTTGGTTCAATCCGCATAGAAACGACCGGCTCTGGAAAGACTATGGATTCAAGTGCGATTGGATGGTCAGCGTCACAGACCGTGTTTCCGATTTTCACTTCTTTCATACCGACGAACGCGGCAATTTCGCCCGCATACACGGTTTTTACATCTTCACGTTTGTCCGCCTGAAGTCTCACCATTCTGCCGATGCGCTCTTTTTTGTTGTTGGCGGAATTATATGCAGTGTCGCCTGCGGAAATAGAACCAGAATAGACGCGGAAGAATGTGAGTGCGCCAACGAATGGGTCAACCTGGAGCTTGAAAACAAGTGCCGCAAAAGGACCATCGTCGGTCGCGGGACGAGTCTCTTCTGCGCCAGTATCGGTGTTGATACCTTTTGCCGAAGGAAGGTCGAGCGGGCTGGGAAGATAATCAACAACTGCGTCCAAGACGAGCTGAACACCTTTGTTTTTGAGCGAAGAGCCGGTGAGTACAGGAAAAATCTTGTTGGTGACAACCGCCGCGCGGAGCGTCTTTCTCAAAACTTCGTCTGAAGGCATTTTGCCTTCGAGGAAATCCGTCATGAGGGCGTCGTCGGTTTCGACTATTTTCTCAATCATTTCAGCGCGATATTTATCTGCCTCCGCTTTCATGTCTGCAGGAATTTCATACGGGATGACGTTTTTGCCCATTTCCCCTTCGAATTTATAGGCTTTCATGGCCATCAAATCGATGACTCCAGCGAAATTTTCTTCTGCTCCGATTGGGAGTTGAATGCGAACGGCTTTTGTGGAAAGTCGGTCGAGGATAGATGCGTACGATTTTTCAAAGGA
>JAYTPG010000041.1:0-3200 GCA_043747375.1 Candidatus Kaiserbacteria bacterium
GTTGCCCATGCACCTCCAGGACACGAGACTCCATTGAAGCTGCTTGTCTTACAAACAAAAAGGCGCACCGTATTCCCTCCGTCAACGACATCGTTGTCATAGGCTGACGCAGTCCATGTGATTGATCCTCCCGGAATAACGGGGCCGTTGTTGCTTACCAAACTAAACACCGGCGGATGATTCACGACAAACGGCGACATCGTGAGTCCAGATCCTTGCGTATACGTAACGTTGCAACGCGCAAGGCTAGCGTTTGCGTCGCAAATCCACGCGGTCCACGGATTGTTCTCCTGCTGAAATGGAAAGGTTTCCTTGGTGGTTGTCGCCGCTGTTGCCTGCGAGGCACTTGAGGTAGTGGCCGAACGGGCCCAGCGATTTGAAACGCCCCCGCCGCATTCGGGTGGTGCGTTTGAGAACGCCGTTGGCTGCGTGGTACTTGATTTACAGATGAGTAGGAAATAATTGTCATTACTGGAGTCCGTTCCAGTCCCTGTCCAGGTTATGACGGAGCCTGCGTTGGTGGGAGTCGAGGTTGAGGATTCGGTCGATTCTTGAGCGTCAACCGTCCACGTCGGCGGTGTGTTGAGAACGTTTACAGAAGTTGCGACATCATCGGCCTGCGCATGCGGCACGCGTACTTCAAAAAACAGCATAAAGCCTGCGGAAAGTATGGCCGCACCCCCAAGGGCGGCGTAAATGGTGATTTTACCGATGCTTGAATGCGAGTCCGTTAAAGAAGAGAGGAAATCGAAAAAAGCTCGCGGTTTTGAGTCAGAAAATCGTTTCGACATACTACAGAACAATCGTATCACTCGAACGATTTTTCCTTCATTTTATATGTGGATAACGCCGCCAAATTATGCAGCCTTTACGCCAAGGAAACTACTTGTATCGAATCGCGTCAAGCGGGTTAATTTTGGCAGCTCGGCGTGCGGGAAAGAGCCCGGTTATGAATCCCACTATCCCCGAAAATGAGAGAATGAATCCGAGAAACGGCAAAGGATACTTGAATATGCTGACCGAGACACCCCCGAATTTCCCCGCGGCAAGACTGAGTGCGCCATTTGCGATAAGTCCGATACCCACCCCGATTGCAATTCCCACGACTCCTCCAAGTACACCCACGATAATCGCTTCAGAGACGAAAAGTACGACGATGTCGAATGACGAAGCGCCAATGGTGCGCATGACGCCAATCTCAGCGGTGCGTTCCAAAAGAGTAACCGTCATGGTGTTGAACATGCCGATCGCAGAAACGGTAAGGGCAATACTTCCGAATACCGCAAGAACGGCTTGAATACCCTGAAAGATTTTGTTTGCCTGTTCAACGGTCTTTGAGAGCGCCGTCACCACATATCCTTTAGCGATAATCTCATCTTGAACCGGGACAAGAAATTTGCTGTCTTTTACGCGCACCTGGACACGTTCATAAAATGGAATTTGAAAGTGCGATTGAAATTCATCGAGCGTGAGAATTGCAACGAGCGAGCCCTCGTCTTCTGTGACGCCTTTAATTTTGTACGACTTGTCGATGACGACTTCGGTTACTTGGTCAGTTCCTTCTTGAGGAACAAGTACGCGGAATGTGATATTTTTTCCAATCACCTCTTCCGGTGTTGCAACGCCAAACAGTTTTAGCATTGCAGTCGTTACAATCACCGAATTTCTATCGTCTTCGGCAGTAGAATTGGTGAAGAGTTCTCCCGCGGCCGCCTTTCCGCCTGTGTAGAGAAAATATGATGGTTTTAAGCCCTGTAATGTCGCATTTCCCGTGAGGCCTTCGTACGTGACGAGCGTCGGGAAGCTCGCCATTGGAGAAACGTCTTTTACGTTTTCATTTGCTGCAAATTCGTCAACCGTTTTTTGGTCTAATACGATCGCGTGCGAAGGCGCATTTGCAACGTTAAGACTGAGCAGGGTTTCGCCGAAAACGATTCGTTCAAGAATAATACTCTGGAGCCCGAATCCAAGACCCACCAGTGTCACAACCGCGCCAATGCCCACTCCCATGCCCAAAATGGTGAGCCATGTTCGAGACGGGTTCGTCTTGAACATACGGGTTGAAAGCATGACGACATCCTTAATTCGCATATTGATTAAGAGTGCGCCCCGAGAAGTTCGTTTGCCCGGATAATATACCCACCCTGCGCAACAAGTTTTTCCATGTGGCGCACAATGCGGTATGCCGTGTCTGCATCGTATGCGGCTCCACCCATTTGCTCTGGTAACGCGAGACGCTCCTCAAAATCCCCTGCTCCAATAATGCCACCTACACGCTCCGCAACCGCCGTTCGAAGAATATCGAGTTGGGTTTTGGTTGAAACGACGCCAATTTCTGTCGCAATATAATGCAGAAGATGGTCAATGAATTTTTTCTGATGCAGAAACATGGTGTCTTGGTGGACATCCTCACGAAACTTGAATACATCTTTGGAATATTCGACTACCGAGAAGACTTTGCGCGTCATTTCTGCCGCCTCGTCACGGTGAAGACCCACACCTCCCTCCGCCATCTGCCTCATGAGAAAATCTAGAAAGAGCTGATCGTCCATGTTTGATTTTAGTACTTCGAGGATCGCCTTCTCCAGTCGTTCGAGTTGCGAAAAACCAATGCTCTGTGTTGCAAAATTTACGATACTTTTCACCTTGAGTTCCAAAGGTTCGGCATACGGGTACATTCTCGCTAATTGCTCTATTTCGGTGACGATTGTTTCCCCCGGCTTTACGTGCAAGATTTGGGGCATTTCAGGATTCATAACAATTCGGCGCACTTCTCCGTCGCGCATATAAATAACACGATGCGCGTAAGGTAAATATTTCGCATCGTGGGTGACCAGAATTACGGTCTTACGATCTTTTTCATTAATTTCTTTAAAGCTTTCCATAACGTGCTCCGCAGAAATAGAGTCAAGGTTACCGACAGGTTCGTCAGCAAGCAATATCTCGGGATCGTTCACCAGTGCGCGAGCAACGGCCACTCGCTGCTGCTGACCGCCGGACATTTCCATCGGCAATTTGTTCTCAAGGCGCTCGGGGATACCAAAACGACGCAATAGGGTACTTGCTCGCGCATTGCGCTCACTCGGCGGCATATTTAAAAATAGCCGGGGCAATGCAACATTATCGACTACGCTAATTGACATGAGGAGGTTGAACGCTTGGTACACGATGCCGATAGTTGCTTGCTGATAGCGGTTCAT
>JAYTPG010000042.1:0-25498 GCA_043747375.1 Candidatus Kaiserbacteria bacterium
CGCTCCGAGCGCAGCGTGATTCATATTGATATGGGCCAACTCCTGCGGGATATGGTCGCTGGCGGCGGCTACAGTGGCAAGCTAACGGCCGACGTGATCGAGGTGGGGAAACGCATGCCAGATTTCATGCCGATCTATCTCACCACAAACGCACTCGTTAAAAATCTTACGGGAGAAGAACACATCATTGCGGATGGCCTTGCGCGGGGTGCAGATCAGACGCGGGGGTGGGATGACGCGATGGTGTTTTATGATCGTGGTGATTATCACGTCATTGCCCTCGAGCTTTCAGAAGAGGAAAGTGTGAAGCGCCTCGTTCAGCGCGGACGAAACGATGACACCGAAGATGCGATCCGACAACGACTCGGATGGCACAAAACTGAAGTGGAACCTCAGCTGGCGCTTCTTGCGTCGCGTGGCCGATCGATTCACCGATTAAATGGTGACCAAAGCGTAGAAGCTGTTCATGTGGAAGTCTTGGGAGCATTACAAATAGGCTAAACTCGCATGATTGCAAAAACGCAGGAAGAAATTGATATTTTGCGTGAAGGAGGTAAGCGCCTTGCGGCATATTTGCGGGAATTACGAGAGATGACAAAGCCGGGGGTGAGCGCAAGAGAACTGGAAGATCGTGCACTCGTCCTCATCGAATCAGGCGGAGATGAGCCCGCTTTTAAAGGGTACAAAACGGGGAAGCGCGAGGAACCGTACCCATCGGCCCTATGTGTTTCGGTAAATGACGTCATGGTGCACTCTCCAGCGAGTCACAACGGTGCCATTTTTGAAGAAGGTGACGTGGTGTGTCTCGATTTCGGGATAAAGCATCGCGGGCTCTACACCGATCACGCAAGCACGCTCATTGTGGGTAAAGCAAAAAGCAGAGAAGACGAAATGTTGGTTCGTGTCACATTTGAGGCACTTCAGGCTGGTATCGTTCAGGCACGAGTAGGAAATACCACAGGCGACATAGGACATGCTGTTCAAAAATTCGCAGAAAAATATAACCTCGGCTACCCAAAGAATCTTTCTGGCCATGGCGTTGGAAAGGCTGTACACGAAGAGCCGCACGTACCGAATTTCGGAGATCCTGGAATGGGAGTGAAGCTGCAAGAAGGTCTTGTTATCGCTATTGAACCGATGTTTGCACTCGGCTCTGGAGATTTATATGTCGATAAAGATGGACATTCATACAAAACGAAAGATAAGTCTCGCACCGCTCACGCTGAGCACACGATCATTGTTATGAAAAACGGACCGGAGATTATTACGAAGTAATATGTCGATCGACGTGCTTATTGTTGGAAACTCTGCACGGGAACATGCGATTGGGTGGAAACTGAAGCAATCACCAAAGGTAGACAAAATTTATTTTGCTACCGGCAACGGCGGAACGCGCAGCGTAGGAGAAAATGTTTCGATACCAATGATGAGTCTTGAAACGCTAGCGCAGTTCGCACAGGAAAAATGCATTGATCTTACGATTGCTGGAATGGACGATCCGATCGCGGGCGGCATTGTCGACACTTTTCAAGCCCGAGGTCTAAAAATTTTTGGACCCTCGAAGGCGGCGGCGCAAATCGAAGCGTCAAAAGCATTTTCAAAACAGCTGATGCATGATGCGGGAATTCCGACGGCAGAGTTCAAGATTTTTAGCGACTACAAGCAGGCGCTTAAATACGTGCGAGAAAAAGGCGCTCCCATTGTGGTCAAAGCAAGTGGCCTTGCGCTTGGAAAAGGCGTCTACGTATGCACTTCGCTCTCACGCGCCGAAGAGGCTCTCAAAGAAATAATGCACGATAAAGTATTTCAAAACGCCGGTAGCGAGGTTGTTATAGAAGAATATTTGGAGGGGCAAGAGGTTTCTATCCACGTCTTCACCGACGGTACTTCCTATGCTATGTTTCCGTCTGCTCAAGATCACAAACAAATCGGCGAAGGCGATACAGGTCCAAACACCGGGGGCATGGGGGTCATCGCGCCGGTTCCTTGGGTCACCGCAGAAATGATGAAATCTATTGAAGAGGCCGTCGTAAAGCCAACACTGGAAGCACTTCGTTTACGAGGAACTCCCTTCGTAGGGGTCTTGTATCCGGGCCTCAAAATGACTGCTTCAGGACCGAAGGTGTTGGAGTTTAATGCGCGATTCGGCGCTCCAGAGGCAGAGGTGTTTATGCGCCTTCTTAAAACCGATCTCGTCGATATTTGCGAGGCGTGTATCGACGGAAGTCTTTCAATGCAAAAGGTGGAGTGGCACTCTGGGGCGGCCGCAACGATAATGTTGGCGTCGGGCGGGTACCCGCTCCATTACGAAAAAGGATACGTTATTTCGGGAATCGATGAAGCCGAAAAAATTCCTGGCGTTACTGTTTTTCACGCCGGAACCATATATGCGGAAGGGATTCTAAAGACGTCCGGCGGACGCGTTCTCAGCGTTTCCGCGACAGGAAATTCACTAAAAGAAGCTCTTAAAACTGCATACAAAGCGGCAGACCTTATTCGATTTGATGGCAAATATTGCCGCCGGGACATTGGTGCAAAATCGCCGAACGACAAGTGATATAATTTGTAGATGCCGCTAGGTGGTGTGATGGGCGAAAAACCGCGCGTGGTCGCGGTAGAAGCGCCAAAATTTAAAACTCCACAAGAGGAGCTCGCTTTTTTGCGCGAGCAAATTAAGCAGAAAGAACGACAGATGGAAACGGGGCAAAGCCAGGGGGAACGAGACCGAATTGCAAAACGTGAGCTTGGAGTGTACGCACAAACTCCTCCGCAGGCGATCCTTCATGAAGATTATAAAATGGCCGAGCATGAGACGCTCCGGCACGTTTTGAAACTTGAACCGGAAGTGCACGACACGCAGATGGATGAACTTCTGAAGATTATTCAGGAGCATGGCATTCGCAATGCACTTTCGGTCGTCGCGAAAATGAAGAATCCTCATTTGGAAGACGATCTCCATCGTGTACTCGTGAGGTATATTTCTGAAGGATTGCCCGACAAGGGTATGAAGCCGCCAGAAAAAGTACGCTACGGCCTTTCCATGGTGCTTTTTGAGATCTACCCGCAGGCGCTCGGAGAAGGGACGAAGGAACAGCAAGGGCAGCACAAACTTGACCAGCTTCTCTCATCGTCCGAACAGCTGTATGCGGGGCTCATGTCCCTCATTTCACAGGGAGAAGGGTTTTCTCTTGAGATTGCAGTTCCAGAGGGCTCTGAGGAGGCGTCGCTGTATCTTGCTGTGCCACGTACAAAACAGACTCTCGCAGAGCGACTCATTTCTTCGGTTTTTCCGAATGCGCGAATCGATGAATGCCGAGGTGATTACAATATTTACAATTTTGAAGGCGAGCATTCGGCTGCGTACGCGACACTTTCTGAACATGCGGCATACCCTCTGAAGACTCCCGACATGTTCGAACACGACCCTTTGAATGTTTTGCTCGCGTCCTTCGCAAAGATTGCAAAACACGGCGAAGGGGCAGCACTTCAAATCATTGTTTCTACGGAAGGAGACAAATATAACGAGCACTACAAACATATGCTCCTTGAACTTCAAAAAGGGAAGTCAGTCGAGAGGGCATTTCGTGTCGCGGAAACCGCGCTTGGTCGGGAATTACAGAAACTCACGCGCGAACTCATTGCGCCTCCGAGTGAAAAAGAGCGCGAAATGGCACTACGTATGGGGGCGGACAAAGTCGCCCAAGAAGAGATCGAAAGAAAGGTGAAGAGTCGCATTGCGCCCGTGGTTCTTCGTCTTGTTGCGTCTGCTCCGACTAAGCAGCGTGCGGATGAACTACTCAGCAATCTTGAGGCACCGTTTTCACAATATGACGATCCGAAAGGGAATCATATTAAATTTAAAGAAGTTGGCTGGTGGGGGCTTTCAAACTTCTTGCGCGATTTTACGTATCGCTCCTTTGATTCTGCGATTGCGATGCCGCTCAATCTTTCAGAAGTTACTTCCATATTTCACTTTACTGCGGAGAAAGTGACGACGTCGCGCGAGCTTAAACGATCTTTTGCAAAACAAGCTCCCGCACCGGTCCTTCAAAGTGGTGGGGGTGGAATTACGCTTGGCATAAATCGATACGGCGCGGCGGAAACGCCGGTTGAATACAATCCGGGAGACCGCTTGCGACATTGCTACGTAATCGGACAAACGGGTACCGGAAAGACCTCCCTCCTCAAAAACATGATTGTTCAAGACATGCGGAATGGCGAAGGTGTGGCATTTATTGATCCTCACGGAAACGATATTGAAGACATTTTGGCCAGCGTGCCGCCGGAAAGAATGCAGGACGTCATCTATTTTGATCCGGCATACACGGCGCGGCCCATGGGACTCAATATGCTCGAATATGATCGAAGTCGCCCCGAAATGAAGACATTCGTCGTCGACGAAGTGTATGGGATTTTTAGAAAATTGTATGCCGATGTTCCCGAAGCATTTGGCCCAATGTTTGAACAATACTACCGAAACTCCGTGCAACTCGTTGTCGAGGACCCTGACTCTGGCTCGACATTTCTTGAAGTTCCGCGTATTCTTTCTGACCGTGCGTTTCGTGAACTGAAACTCTCGCATTGTAATAATCCCGTTATCGCACAATTTTGGCGCAAAATCGCCGAGGCAGCGGGTGGGGAAGCGAGCCTTGAAAACGTAGTGCCATACATCACCTCGAAATTTGATGTGTTTCTCGCAAATGACATCATGCGTCCGATCGTGGCCCAAGAAAAATCAGCTTTTGATTTCCGAGAAATAATGGATAAGAAAAAAATATTCCTGGCCAACCTTTCTAAAGGTCGCCTTGGGGACCGAAATACCTCGCTCCTTGGTTTGGTTCTCGTCTCCAAATTTCTACAAGCGGCGTTTTCTCGCGTCGATGCTCGTAGTGACTATCCGGTTTTCTATCTGTACATCGACGAATTCCAAAACTTCGCAACCCCATCAATTTCGACGATTCTTTCCGAAGCTCGAAAATACAAACTGTCTCTCACGATTGCACATCAATTCATCGCGCAGCTCGATGAAAAAATTCGCGATGCAGTAATAGGAAACGTGGGCACAAAAGCATCGTTCCGTATTGGCACAACCGACGCTGAGTTTTTGGCAAAGCAGTTTGAACCAGTATTCACCGCACCTGATTTAGAGAATCTTCCAAATTACAACGCGGTCCTCGCGCTCCTCGTAAATGGCATCCCTGCGCGACCATTCACCATACAAACGATGACCCCAGCGCCACGTGATTATTCACGTATCGATGAATTGAAAGAGCTCTCATATCAGCGATATGGCAAGCCTCGTGAAGAAGTCGAAGCGGAAATTCGCGAGCGATACAAAGAAAAAGAACCTCTTCCAGCAGCAGACAATCCTTTTAATTCGTATCTCTAGATAGCCGAAGGGTCAGAACACAAAGGTCGGTGTAACGGAGGACCGACCTTTGTAAAGTGCAGAGAGTGCCCCTGAAATGCTCAATAAAAAACACACGCTTTTCACAAAGGGAGTGAATCGTGTTAGAGTGCTCGCCATATGCAACATCCAAGCGATGAACGAACATTAGTAATTGTGAAGCCGGATGGCGTCCAGCGTGGGCTCATCGGAGAAATTACCGGCCGATTTGAAAAAGTAGGCCTCAAGCTTGTAGGCACCAAAATGATGGTTCCGAGTGCGGACAAAATTGAACAACACTACACACTTGATCCGCAGTGGCGCCAAGTTACCGGAGAAAAGACCATCGCGAGTTACCAGGCAAAGGGACTCACTCCGCCATCAATGGATCCTCTCGAAATCACACAAAAGATTCTTAATAACTTGAAGAAATACATGACAAGCGGCCCAGTCGTGTTTATGGTCTGGGAAGGCGCTCATGCGGTCAAGATTGTCCGAAAGCTCGGAGGGGGCACCGAGCCGCTTTCGTCTGATGTAGGCACTATTAGAGGTGACTACGTGCTCGATAGCTACCAAATGGCCGATACTGACAGTCGCGCCGTTCGTAACCTATTGCACATGTCTGGGTCAGTAGAAGAGGCGACTAACGAGATAAACCACTGGTTCGATCCAAAAGAATTGACCGACTACCGCATCATTCACGAAGAAATTCTCTACGACGTAAACCTCGACGGTATTTTGGAGTAGTCTTATTCCCTTGTGCTAATCTAAGGTGATATGCAGTACCTGCACACCGCAAAATATGGAAATCCAGGTGGCGCTCACACCATGAAGCCGATGTTTGTGAAGAAAGAAAATCACATCTTTAAGTCGGAATATCATCCTGACGTACTTGCAAATGGGGAGGATGCTCATAAGGCGCTCTATCACGTGAAAGGAGACAAAGTATACGCTTCAGGAACTCATCCGGACGGCCCAAACCCTCACGCGATTTTCGAAATTCGCGGAGATAAGATTCACACAACGCTTGCGCACCCCAATCACAATCCCGAGCACCATATGTATGAGCTTGGTAAAGAAAAACCAGATCCTAGCTTCATTGAGCGCGTCATAAAAAACGCATAGCGGTTGTTGCGCCCTGAGAGAGTGCTATAGTAATTCTAGCGGCCGGTACATAAACCTGCTTGGTATATCTTTGGGATTCTTACATCGGGTGTGCCCTTGGGTACATTTCTGCGGAAACCCACCTGGACAACAAGCCCAGGCTTACCAGTACTGACCGCGTCAAAGATTCCGCGCCTGCGGAATTTTTGACGCCTACATGATGCTAAAATGATCCGATGCTTCTCTACTCACAACTAATTTTCGTAGGTATTGTTGAAATTCTTGAGGTACATTTTGGATCAGCGCTTTCACTTTTCTACACCATATGGTGGTGGGATATTCCGGCGCATTTTCTGGGCGGAGTATGGGCGGGACTTTTTCTAATGTGGTTCGGCGCTCATTTCAAAAGGCGAGTGTCACTTCTCGAGTGCGTACTTTTTGCGTTCTCAATAGGGGTCGGTTGGGAAATCTTTGAATACTACGAAGAGGTGGGAGGCTCACCGTTTATGCCGTATTGGATAGATACGACGAAAGATTTAATCATGGATACGCTGGGCGGCATCTTTGCGTGGGCCTTCGCACGACGTACGCGCATATGAGTGCCAAAATTACATTTTACGGAGGAGCGGGGTCTGTCACGGGGGCAAATTTTCTTTTCGATACCGGATCAAAACGCATTCTAGTTGATTGCGGAACCCACGAGCGGGAAAATATTTGCGACCCGGCGAACCATGCGCCGTTTGCCTATGATGCAAAAACCATTGACGCACTTGTGATTACCCATGCACATCAAGATCACATCGGGCGAGTGCCAAAATTAATTCGTGAAGGTTTTCGGGGGCCGATTTATTCAACGCCTGCGACGCGTGACCTCTCAGCGATTATGTTTGAGGATGGCCTACGTGTCATGCAAAGAGAGGCAGAGCGGCTGGGATGCGAAGTCTTGTACGAAGAGCAGGATGTGGCCGGCGCACTTAACTTGTGGCAAACACACGACTATCACGAGCCATTTTCCATTGGCGACGCTTCGGTCGAATTTTTTGATGCAGGGCACATCCTTGGGTCCGCAATGGCGAGGTTCACGAGAAACGGCCGCAACATCTTCTTCACGGGTGATCTCGGGAATTCTCCTGAACCACTCTTGAGCGATACAGAAAATCCGGAAGGCGCTAACTATCTTTTGATGGAGAGTGTGTACGGAGATCGAGTGCATGAAGAGCGTGATTCCCGTACCGAGGTCCTGAGGCACGCCATAGAAGAAACGGCGAATCGCAACGGCACGCTCCTCATTCCATCGTTCTCGCTAGAGAGAACCCAAGTCCTTCTCTATGAGATTCATTTACTAATTGAACAAGGGAAACTCAAACCGATTTCCGTATATCTAGATGCACCGCTTGCGGAGCGTATTACCGAGGTGTTTCGCACCTTTAGAGGCCTTCTCAACAAGCATGCTCAGGAGAGCTTCATGAAAGGCGACATTTTTTCATTCCCAGGTCTCGTTGAAGTGATGACAACAGGACACTCTCGTGAAATCCACGAAAAAAAGAATCCAAAAGTAATCATTGCCGGAGCGGGAATGTCTTCCGGGGGTCGCATTCGCGCACATGAGAAACAATACTTGCCCGACCCCAATGTCACGCTGCTTTTTACGGGGTATCAAGCGCCGGGTTCGTTAGGTCGTCGCATTCAAGATGGAGAAAAGAACGTGATGATCGATGGTGTGCGGACTCCTGTTCGCGCTCGCGTTGATTCACTCACGGGCTACTCGGGCCACAAAGACAGAGACGGACTTCTTGCGTTCGTTGAATCGGCCGGGGAATCACTAAAAAAAGTATTTGTCGTGATGGGGGAGCCAAAAGCATCTGCATTTCTCGCTCAACGCATTCAGGATTTTCTTGGCATAGACGCCGTTGCCCCGGAAGCGATGCAATCTGCAGAAATTGATTTTTAAGAGTGGTATAATTTTCCCATGTCAAAAAAAGTGCTCCACCCGAATCACGCAAAAGTGCCACGAAACTTTTGCCGACTTCCCGACGGATATGGCGTCGTAAAAATTGGTGTCTCCGGTGCTGCAGAAACAGGCTACTCGGGGCTCGATGCATTTGAAAAAGCAAAAGAACTTGGCCGCGAAATCGCGACGCAAGGCGCGATCATCACCACAGGCGCGACAACAGGGTTCCCGATGTACGCCGCAATGGGTGCAAAAGATGAATGTGGGTTTTCCGTAGGTTTTTCTCCGGCGGCAACTGAAAGAGAGCATGTAGAAACGTATAAGCTCCCGCTTGAATATATGGACATCGTCGTTTATACCGGATTCGGCTATTCCGGCCGGGATCTCCTTTTTGTTCGTTCGTCAGACGCGATGATCATTGGTCCTGGAAGAATTGGAACATTTAACGAATTTGCAGTCGCATTCGAAGACCGTCGCCCGATTGGAATTTTGGAGGGAAGTTGGGAGACGCATAAGATTTTGAAACTGATGATCGAAGCGTCTCATCGCCCGACTGACCGCATCTTTTTTGATAGCGACCCGAAAGCGCTCGTCGAGAAACTAATCGAGATGGTGCAAAAAGATAAAGCCGCACTCAATTTGGTATACAACAACCACGACGGTTGGAGTGGTACAGGGGAGGGTGCCGAAGTGATTCTATAAAACACAAAGGGCCGCCCGAAGACGACCCGGTACGCGTGTACATTTGAACGAGAAGCCCCTAGGTGTTTTGATCCCTGGGGTCGTGGAGATAGATGATGTCTTCAGATTCGAAGATTTCCCGGTCCTTCACCATTTCGTCGAGAATGTCGACGACTTGGGATTCTGAAAACCCTGAATGCTCAATGACCTCGATGATGAGATCATCTTTCTTCAAGGGTCCCGGTTCGTTCTTCAGGAATTCGACAACCATCTTCTTCACATCATGAGCAAAGATCATGACGCATCCTCCAAAAAAACAGACCCGACAAGTTCGGGACTGAGATTAATATTTTAACATATGCAAATATATTGTCAAATAAAAAGGCCACGTATATCCACGTGGCCCTCTCTTTGTTTTGGCCGGCCACCAGAGACTCAGGTCCCGTCGTCCTCTTCGGGCGGCGGCTCCTGCCTCTTGAAAAGGGAAACCTTTCCGTCCTCGTAATCGACGAGATCGTCCATGACCAGAAGCCGGATGATTTCGGCGAATTGGTCTGGTTCTGCACCGCGCTCTACAAGTAGAATGAGCAATTCCCGCCAATCCATTGTTTGTTCCGGCTCATCCTCGAGGATGTCGAGAACGGCCTGCCTGACATCTTTGTCGCGCATCTTTTTACCCTCGCAAGCAAAAGCAGACCGAACACTATTGTCCGATTGCGACGAGTATAATACAATAATAAAGTAAAGTAGTCAATATTATCTCTTACTTTAATAAAAAGGGCCACGCAATCGCATGGCCCTTTTCTTTTGTGATGATTTCGAATGGGTTTATTCCTGGCAGAGCGTTACGCAACCGTTAACATTTATAACCCTGCTTTCGGCAGCGAGTTCTGCAATTGCAGCGGTGATTACGGTGGCTGGGAAGTTGGACTCAGACACGGTGTCCAAGAGATCCTCAGTCTTCATAGTTCCCTTAGGTTCGGTCCTGAGAACACCCACCACGACGTCTTTCGCTGATTTCTTGCCCATGGAGAACCCTCATCAAGTAACAAAACCGGGTCGATCCCGGTGCGAGAGTACTATACGACTTGAGAGTAATTTGTCAACGACGGGTCATCCGTTCGAAAGCACGATCGTGTCTCTGTCTTTGCGGTACATCAGGTCTCCTCCTACCGGAAGGGAGGTAAGTATTTTCTCAATGTCCGCTTGCGGGACATGTTTGGTTCTCTCGGCGAGCTGCTTTATCAGGGCCTTGAGGTTCATTGCTGAACCGTTGGCAATGAGGAGTTCCTTTGCGTCCGATATAACCGTCTCTTTATGAGGCGATTCCTGTGGAATTTTATCCATGGCAAATGCAGGAGGTTTATTTGGTGAGAGAACCAACAACGCGAGCGAATACCTCAGGATGATTCATGGCGAGATCAGAGAGGGATTTTCGGTCGAGCTCGATTTTCGCCTTTTTGAGAGCACCGATGAATTTGGAGTAGGACATATCGAGTTCGCGAACAGCTGCATTGATGCGGAGGGTCCAGAGATTTCGGTACTCACGCTTTTTCGTACGGCGGTGTCGAAAGGCGTAGGCCCCGGCGTGTCGAATAGCTTCGTGAGCAACGCGTTCCTTGGTGGATCGGTCAAAGCGATAGCCCTTGGTCTGCGCAAGGATGTTCTTGCGCCGCTTTACCTTCATTGTTCCTCGTTTTACGCGTGCCATATATTATTGTGGGAGGAACCGGCTTCGGTCCGAAGCGGACATATTAAGCACTTGGAAGCGGCGGCGACGCATTCGTCCAGAACCGCTCTCTTTAGCATTAAAATGGTTATGCCCCGGGGTACGGGCAATGATCTTACCGTTCTTCGTCACCCGTAGGCGTTTGGTGTATGATTTGTTTGTTTTCATGGTTTTCTGCCACCTTTTGAGTAGCCTCAGCCGGTCTAGCCGGCTTTGAAGGAGCCTTCTTATTGGCGTC
Organism: Candidatus Kaiserbacteria bacterium; assembly: GCA_043747375.1. Taxonomy (GTDB): domain Bacteria; phylum Patescibacteriota; class Minisyncoccia; order Phycocordibacterales; family UBA2100; genus UBA10103. The sequence continues at coordinate 11,090 of JAYTPG010000042.1, forward strand.
CCGCTCGAGAGCGACCGAGAGGCCTTTTGGGCTCTTCCTGATCTCGTCGGCAATTTTATACGATTCCGGAATTATTGCAAGAAAGCGCTCAAGTCGTTCCTTGAGAAAGTTGAATTCCATGTACTTGTACCTACCCCATAAAAAGAGGTCAACTTTGACTCGGTGGCCATCTTTTAACCATTCTCCGATCTTATTTGCCTTGATCCGCATGTCGTTTTCGGAGGTCCCAATCTTCACCTGAGCCTCTTTGGTCTCAGTAACACGGGCGCGGGACTTTACCTCCTTATCCTTCTTCTTTTGTTCGTATTTAAACTTGCCATAGTCGGTGATTTTGCATACGGGCGGGGTTGCATTAGGAGACACCTCGATCAGGTCGAGGCCCAGTTCGCGGGCTTTTGCCAAGGCGTCGCGAAGGGATAGAACGCCAAAATTTTCTCCTTCTGGACCGAGACAGCGTACTTCAGGCGCGCGGATGCTCTCGTTCATTCGAACGCGTTCTTTCTCCGCCTGCGTTGTGTATTTAGTGAAACCCATCGGTAGCGAAGACTATATCACACATTAAAGGCGCCAGCCATTATTCCATCGATGCAATCTGCGTATTTGGCGGTACACCGTTTACGCGTCCGCCGAATGGTTTCAAATACGAAAGCGCCCACAAAAGTTTCTGTTTCAAATCTTCGAGAATGCGCATGGCAAACGTCGTCTGCGGATTTACGGCATATGCCTGAGTTGGCGCTTGACTCAAATCTTGCGTGGTGAATGTTTGAATCGGGGCCGGACCCTGGGTTGTGTTTACGGCGATCGCCGCCGGGCTGGTCGAAGGGGTGCCGTGAATCTGCACGGCGTCGACGAGGTCGGCACTGATGCCAACTGGGGCGCCCACTGGTTGACCGCCAGTTGGTGGTGTCGACGAAGGGTACGCGATTGCATTTATTTGATCTATCGCCGAAGGGCCGACGGTTACCGCGGGTTTATTAGTGTCACTGCTACCGCTCGAGACATTATTTTGAGAATTGTTCGTGTTTTGGTTTTGATTGTCGACGGCGTTGGTGTTTGTGTTGCTAGTGCCGACGGGAGAACTTATGGGAGACGACGATTGAGAAGGGGATGCTGGATTGTTAGTTGGCTGCGGCGTGTAATTGTATGGATTTTGAGTTGGAGAAACGGCCTGTTGCGGTTGTGGCTGAGGGGTTTGCTGTTGAGGCGGGGGCTGCTGGTCCTGGCCAAGGAAATTTCGGAGCATGTTTGAAAGCGCCGCAGAAGGGGAATTCTGAGGGGGTGTTAGGGGCTGCCCGTTACTTCCAAGACCTGTAGCACCTGTTGTATCCTCTATGTGATTGCATTCCCCGTTAACGTGGTTGTGTATCTGATCATATTGCGCGATTCCAAATTCTTTTTGTGAATGCGCGATGACCCACTGATATCCCGGCGACGAACAGTCATACTTGGTCCCACCGCCCGGATATATAAGATCAACGGCAAGTCCGCGTACGTGCGGTGATCCGTAGGGGTTGCCTCCATATCCATTTGGATTCGCGCTAAGTTGAGCCTCTGGGCAACGGTATGCAGAATTAATCCCAAATTTACTACCCGTGGCGGCTTCCGCGTTTTTCAGCATGTTTGCCAATCGGACGGCAAAATTAGGATTCAATCTGGTTATGCCCTCAGTGACTATATTTGCACCGCATTTCATGCTATCTCCACCTGGTTGGTACCTTGGGAGAAGATCCTGTTTTGCCTGTCCGACATCGGCGCCCACCGAACCTTTTGGGTCCCAACACATTCCAATTCTCGCATCTAAAATATGCGCGGCGAGCATGAGCACAACATCTGCGCTAGTCGCCGGGTGTGTCCCGGGCACCGGGCACGGCCCATCGGCAAAAGTAACAACAGGTGCTACAAAAAAAAGTGCGACAACAATTGCGCTACCCGCTGAAACACGTCCTTTCCGCATACCCGAAGTGTACTAGAAAAAAGAAGAGCCGCCTGCTCTAAATGTGCACTATCCTATTTGCACACTCCAGGACCCCAGAGGCCTTTTCCTCCTGCCCTAGCGTTTTTTTCGGCGGCACGAAATTCTTTTTGATATTTATAAGGAAGATTATAGGTGTACTCGTGGCCAAAGCCCTCAGAAATCATGTACTCATTCACGAGAAGTTCCTCCCGTTTGCTGTCGAGCGGTCTGTATACGTACGCGAGCAGACGCCCATATTTGTCGTAGGTGTCTTGTGAAGGGTCGGTTTCGAGGCGAACATCTTGTCCGTCGACGAGTGTACGCATTTCTATGCTGGCCTCTTTTGCAAAGCATTGCACGGGGCGGCGTGGGTCGACGAGTTCGGGCGTGTCGAGACCAATAAGGCGCACCTTCACGTTTTTTGAATTTATTTTTACAACAATCGTGTCACCGTCGACCACGCGGACGAGGGGGTAATATTGTGGCGTCGTGGATGCAGGGGCGCCCGCGCTCCGCGCGGGCGCCGAAAGTGGCGGCGCTTGGACTGTGGTCACAAGTCCCAAAACAAGCGTCGCAAGAAGCGTGAAGAGTTTTCTATTTCCGATATTTCCGAGACGATTCATGTATTAGGCCTCAACCATTGCAATCCAATTCTCGTCAGAGAACGTAGTATCTTTTTTGAGTCCAAGTTTTTCAGCCACCGCAATACTACCAGGATTATTCGCGTTAATACCTGCCCATATTTTTGCATTTGGATTGTAGCGCTTGTATATCTCCTTGGCATTTTTTGCGAATTCTTTCATGAGGCCTTGGCCACGAAATGGGGCGTATGTGCGGTAGGTCACGGTGTGCCATTCTCCTGCAGGAACTACTTCGTTCTCCCTCTCTTTTTCTGACTCGGAAAGATGCTTGAGGGATTTTCGTCCGAGCGGCTTTGGGCCAAACCACATGAGGCATGCAAGTTGGTTTGAGGGAGAGTGAATGAGTGCAAATGGAACTCGATTTTTCTTATACCAGGCCTCATACGAGCCATGACCGAAACGCTCCCTGTCAGAAGTGTTGTTGTGCAAGTCCACGTCGGCGATATCAAGAGAGTGCGTTTTTAGTTCACGGACGGTTGCTTTGTCGAGACCAATTACGAGCGTGAATTCCTCACCAGTTTTACTCACAGCTTTTCCAATAGATATAGAGGTGTAAAGAGGCAGAGGCACCTGGCTCGGCAACTTTTCTTTTTGGAGGGAGATTTCCATACTTCCTGTTGTCCGCACTATATACCACTGAATCAGCTTTATCTCAATTTTGTGCTTGTTTGAGGCATTGTATCGACCGGAGCGTATGCTAGCATCCTCACATGAGCGAGATTTTGCGAGGTATGCACGAGCGCGCAAAGAGGCAAGAGGCCCGGATCCTTTTTCCTGAATCCGGCGACGAACGTGTGCTCGCCGCCGCACTGCAACTTAAGGAAGACGGACTGGGGGAACCCATAATGGTGCACGCCACTCATGCCGATGTTTCCGCCATGACCGATGCTGGTCTTACACGCGTTGGAGTAGACGAAATTCGTGCTGCAGAGCTTGAAAAATTACTACTCGAGTTGCGTGGAAAAAAAGGTCTCTCTCCTGAAGAGGCACGAACACTTGCACGTGATCCACTCATTTACGCAATGTATCTTTTACGGATTGGCGAAGCTGACGCGCTTGTTGCCGGGGCGGTTCATCCCACGGCAGACGTCGTCCGCGCGGGCCTCTGGCTTACCGAAAAAGCTCCAGGAATCGAATCAATCTCAAGTTCATTTTACATGCTTGTACCGCCGTTTCGGGGAGGAGAAAAAGAGGAGGTTTTAACGTTCGCCGATTGCGGCGTCATTCCAGAACCCACCTCAGGACAACTAGCTGATATAGCCATTGCGGCAGCAGACGCGCGGAGATTTGTTGTTGGTGACCAGCCGGTGGTTGCATTTTTGTCATACAGTACGAAGGGTTCAGGTGGCGATGGCACCTCGCCGTCACGCGTACGCGAAGCCATTTCAATGGTAAAAGCAAGACGGCCCGATATTATTCTTATCGATGACGAGTCGCAAGGAGATGCCGTGCTTAAAGCTGCTGTTGGTTTACGAAAGGGTCTCCCGGAAGAAATTGCGGGCAAGGCGAACGTGCTCGTATTTCCTTCGCTTGATGCGGGAAATATTGCCTACAAGCTGGTGGAGACGTTAGTTCCGGGGGCAAAGGCAATCGGTCCGATCCTCCACGGTTTCTCGAAGCCAATAAATGATTTGTCGCGTGGCGCAAGCGTTGAGGACATCAAGCATAGTGCTACGATCGCTGCTCTCCAGGTAAAGAAATAACGGATACGAGGGGGTCAGTCGATGTTTCTTGGTTTCTTGCCATAATTTTCCCGTAGATGTAGGATAGCCTCCTGTTCCGATATTGATTACATTTTATTTATATTTTCACGATGTATGGCACCAAAAAGCATTTCTGCACTTACCTTTGATCTTGAGAAAGACGGGTGGACCACAAGTAAGGGCTTTGTGAAGCGGGAAGTTCCCATGCCCGTCTTGGATGAAAAAAGCAATCTTGAGGATGCCCTCTCAGTCATTTTGAAGGTCCGATACGCGGGTGTCTGCGGCTCAGACCGAGGGCTTTGGTATCGAGCTGCCTTTAAGGACTTGGTGCACGATTCTCTGTCGCGAGAAAACAAAAGCCAACGAATTACGGGTCACGAGTTTGTCGGGGAAATTGTCGCCGCGGGCTCCATGGTTGAACACCTCTACTCTGATCTCGACGAGAAGAATCCTGCAAAGATTAAAGTTGGCTCGCTTGTGTCGGGAGACTCACATGTCACGTGCGGCCGCTGCTACCAGTGCCGAATCGGAGAAAATCATGTCTGTCTCAACGAAGCGATCCTCGGCATTTCCATCGATGGGATTTTTGCCGAATATGTAAAAGTTCCCGCAAAAAATTTGTGGGCGATAGACGAGTCGCGCATTCGCCCGGAAATTGCCGCCATATTCGATCCGTTTGGAAACGCTGTGCATGCAGTTTCGCGCGTCGACGTTCGAGGACAACGCATTGCCGTTTTTGGTTGCGGCGCGATCGGCCTCTTTTCGATTCTGCTCCTGCGGAATTTCGGCGCGGCAAAAGTCATTGCGGTGGACGTAAATCCTGCAAATCTAAAAATGGCCAAAGAGCTTGGGGCGCACGAGACAATTCAAATCGAGAAGAAAACCAAAGCAAATGATTGGGAAAATGATCCTGAGGTTGTTGCACGAATCAACGAATTTACGTACGGAAAAGGAGTAGATATTTCGATGGAAATGGCTGGGCCGCCGTCCTCGCTCAATAATGCGATCGACTCGACTCGTCGCGGAGGGCACATCATTCTTTTCGGCATCAAAGACGGCGATTTCACCATTCCAAAATTCTCGCGCACAGTTTTGCGTGGCCTCACACTTCACGGTATCATCGGCCGCCAGATTTTCAAGACGTGGCAAATCACACAGCGCGTGCTTTCAGACAAGACCAACGGTGTGCAAGATAAAATTTGGGATATCATTTTGAAAAAAGGTGAGGGCACGATTCTTGATTTTGCGAAATTCACCCCGGAATCATTTGAGAAAGCGATGAATGAACAGGCGAAGATCGTCTTCAAGATAAACGGATAAAGTTGGCGGATATGTATAGCAAACTAAAGCCAATTCTTGAAACTGAACTCGCGGCGATGCGGGAGAATGGGACGTATAAGACCGAGCGGGTGCTTGAATCAGCGCAAGGGCGGGAAATTACCGTCGGCGGAAAGCAATACTTAAATTTTTGTGCGAACAATTACCTTGGCCTTTCGGGAACCGAGGAATTGGAAAAGGCTTCGGAAGATGCGGTGAAGAAGTGGGGATACGGACTCGCGTCGGTGCGGTTTATTTGCGGCACACAGACGATTCACAAAGACCTTGAAAAAGCAGTTGCGGACTTCACTGGTCTTGAAGACTCGGTTCTGTACTCCTCATGCTTCATGGCGAATGTCGGGCTTTTCCAGACATTTTTCGGCGAAGAAGACGCCATCATCAGCGACGAACTTAATCACGCTTCTATTATTGATGCCACACGACTCTCAAAAGCAGAGCGCCATGTATACAAGCACATGGACATGACTGATCTCGAAGAGAAATTGAAGGTAACTGCAGGAAAGCGCTTGCGCGTCATTGCGACCGATGGGGTTTACAGCATGGACGGCGACATTGCTCCGCTCGATAAAATCTGCGACTTGGCCGACAAATACGACGCACTGGTGATGGTAGACGATGCGCATGCAAACGGGGTCATGGGGAAAAATGGTGGCGGTACACCACAGCACTTTAGTGTTGAAGCGCGCGTTGATTTTCTCACGGGTACGTTTGGAAAGGCTCTTGGTGGAGCAGGAGGTGCATTCATTGCGACCCGCAAAGAGGCGGCAGAGTTTCTTCGCAATCGCTCACGCACTTATCTCTTCTCGAATTCACTCGACACGGCCGTTACCGGGACTACGCTTTTCATACTTAAACATCTGAACGCGCACCCGGAACTGCGCGAGAAACTGTGGGAGAACGTAACACTTTTCCGGAAGCTCATGACGGAAAAAGGATTTTCGGTCCCTAACGCACAGCACCCAATTACGCCCATCATGCTCGGTGACGAGAAAAAAGCTGTCGAAATGGCCAAAGCCCTTTTTGACGAAGGCATCTACGTAATTGGTTTCGCGTTTCCGGTAGTTCCAAAAGGAAAAGCTCGCATTCGCGTTCAAATCTCTGCAGCGCACACGACCGAAGACATCAAAACAGCGGTAGAAAAATTCGCTCTCGTAGGTAAAAAGTTCGGAGTGATTTAAATTTAAGATGATGAAAAGTAAATTTTGACTGTACGCATCTTTGACGGTCGTCTCAAATGTGTACAGGGAATTTAGGGGTGAAGGCTGTGTAGCCGCCCGCTTTTTTACGCGTTAGAATGTAACCATCATGCTGACCTATTTTCAAGCAATTCTCCTCGGCCTTTTGCAGGGCGTTACCGAATTATTTCCCATTTCGAGTCTCGGTCATTCTGTTCTTATTCCACACGTGCTCGGTTGGGATATCAATCTTGATGACTCGCAATTTCTTTCGTTTATCGTCCTTACGCATCTTGCGACCGCACTCGTGCTCCTCGGATTTTTCTGGAGAGACTGGCTCAATATTGTTTCTGGCGTTTTGCGCTCACTTCGGGCACGAAGAATTGATGCGGGGGATACGTACGCGCGTTTGGGGTGGTTACTTTTTGTGAGCACTATTCCCGCGGGGCTCCTCGGATTTCTTTTCGAAAAGAGAGTGCAGGCACTCTTTGCGGCGCCGATAATTATTGCTGGCGCACTATTTCTCAATGGTCTTGCTTTGTATTTTGGAGAAAAACTTCGTCGTCGTTCTGCAGAGGGCGCTTCAGACGATTCGCAGATCGCAAGAATTTCTTGGGGCAATGCCGCTCGCATCGGTGTCCTTCAGTGTTTTGCACTTATTCCTGGGTTTTCACGCACGGGATTCACGATGATTGGCGGGCTTTTTACGGGCTTGTCTCACGAAAATGCGGCGCGCTACTCGTTTCTTATGGCGACGCCGATCATTCTTGCTGCCGCGATTCTGAAAGTGCCCCATCTGTTTTCCGGTGGTGCTCCGCTTTTAGGGCAGGCGATTGTGGGCGCACTTTGTTCTGGTGTCGCTGCATACATTTCGATTCGATTCCTACTCAAATACTTTGAAACGAAAACACTGACGCCGTTCGCTATCTATTGTATGTGCGCAGGCGCGGCGTTTCTGATCTTGTTGTAAAAAATTGTCCCCACCCCAGCTGCTTGACGAGTGAACCGTAGTTCACCATACTGGTGAGATGTACGAACGCTACAAAGAAAAAATCGTCAATTTCTATTATAAGCACAAACGCATGCCGGGCTATGCGGAAATCATGTCGCTTACCGGTTTTCGATCTAAGAACGCGGTCTTTAAATTGATAGAGAAGTTATGCGAAGAGGGTGTGGTGCAGAAAGACGCGCGGGGCCACCTTTCTCCTCTAAACATAAGTCGGGGTGCGCGTCTCTTGGGTCTCATTGAGGCTGGTTTTCCTTCGGCGGCCGAGGAAGAGCTTCTCGACGTCATGGACTTCGATGAATACCTTACTCCTAACAAAGAATCGAGTTACATACTAAAGGTAAAAGGCGATTCAATGATCGATGCGGGTATTCACCCGGGGGATATGGTGATAGTTGAACGAAAACAATCCTATAAACCGGGGCAAATTGTGATTGCATGCATCGACAGCGAATACACGATGAAGTATTTGCGTAAGCAAGATGACAAGCCGGCCCGAGCAGGCGACTCCGGTCGTTCGGGCGGGTATTTTCTAGAACCAGCGAATGCAAAATATAAACCAATCTACCCGAGCGAAAATTTCCGCGTGGAGGCTGTTGTAACTGCGGTGGTGCGAAAGTATTAAATATGAGCTGGGGGCACTCATCATTTCCCCGTGCGATTCTGCATGTAGATGGAGATTCTTTTTTCGCATCGTGCGAGATTGCAAAAAACCCACGTCTCCGAGGGAAACCAGTCATAACGGGCAAGGAGCGTGGCATCGTTTCGGCATGTACCTACGATCTCAAAGCAAAAGGCGTAATGGTTGGCATGAAGTTACACGAGGTACGAAAGATTGCGCCGGACGCGATTGTACTGCCTTCCGACTACGAGTCGTACAGCCTATTTTCCGAGCGCATGTATGAAATAGTGCGGCGATACACGCCGACCGTGGACGAATATTCAATAGACGAATGCTTTGCTGATCTTACCGGCATGCGTCGCGTAAACAAAATGAACTATCGCGACATGGCTCACGCCATAAAGCGCGAGCTCGACACCGAGCTCGGCATTACGTTTTCCGTCGGACTCTCCGCCACAAAAGTGCTCGCAAAGGTTGGCTCAAAATGGAAAAAACCAAATGGCTTCACGGTGATTCCGCTCAATGAAGCGTCAACATACCTGAAAAAGCTTCCGGTTGGAAAATTGTGGGGAATCGGACCCAATACTGCCGCGTATCTTACAAAATTTGGCATTCACACCGCATTCGATTTCGCACAAAAAGACGAGTCATGGGTGAGAGAAAGAGTCTCGAAACCTTTTTATGAAGTCTGGAAAGAGCTCGGTGGTGAAGTGGTGTATGAACTCAATACCGAAAAGAAAACCGAATACCAGTCCATAAGTAAAACAAAAACCTTCACCCCGCCCTCGCGCGAGGAGACGTTTGTGTTTTCTCAGCTTTCTAAGAATGTAGAAAATGCTTGCATCAAAGCGCGGCGATGGAATCTTGCCGCGCCAGAAGTCTTTTTCTTTCTCAAAACACAGGATTTTCAATATCGCGGTTTTGAAATAAAACTGCCACATCCGAGTGCGGTGCCGCAAGACATCTTGGGTGAAGTGCGAAAATATTTCCCACAGATATTTCGTAAGGGCGAACTATACCGCGCGACCGGCATCACACTCCTTAAGCTTCAGAGCGCAGACTTGATGCAGCTTGATTTGTTTGGTGCGGTCGCCGAATCGCAGGGCCTCAAGCTCGTATTTGATAGTATCGACTCGATTTCGGAGCGCTACGGTAAACACGCGATCTTTCTCGGGTCGAGCTTTCAAGCGGTCAGGTTTGGCGCGCATCTTGGTGATCGAGGGGACACGCCCGCGCGCACGAGACAGCTTTTTAAAGGCGAGACAGTGCGACGACGGCTCGCGATACCAATGCTTGGGGAAGTGAATTGAGGCGTAAAACCAGCGCACGAAAGGCGTGTGGTGTAATATCTTATTTCTAGCGTGCGCTTTGGGACATGCTAGAATCTCAGTCATGCAAACTCTAGAAAAAACGCTCCGCTGGATTGCGATAGCTTCTGTGTACTGCCTCCCTTTTATCGTCTTTTATGTTGCTAGCGGGCTTTTCTTTCCATTTATAACAGGGAAAAATTTCGGATTTAGAATTCTGGTTGAAGTAATGACGGCCGCATGGCTGGGCCTCGCTCTGGTGTTTCCCAAATACAGACCTCGACGTACATGGCTTCTTGGAGCTTTCGCTGTGTTCGTGCTTGTCATTGCGATTGCGGACGCGCAGGGCGCGTACCCCTTTAAGAGCTTCTGGAGTAATTACGAGCGAATGGACGGTTGGGTAACGCTTATTCACTTGCTTGCGTACCTCGTCGTCAGCGTTTCGGTGTTGAATTCAGAAAAGCTGTGGCGTCGTCTCTTCCAACTTTCTATTGCGATCTCTGTGGGCGTCGGTCTCTATGGAGTGCTGCAGCTTTTTGGAGTTCGCGCAATAGGGCAGGGCGGGGCGACTGGTCTCCAAGCGCGTCTCGACGCAACTCTCGGAAATGCCATCTATCTCGCGGTATACATGTTCTTTCATATCTTCATGGCCGGCCTTTTGTGGGCCCAGGAATGGGTAGAGCGTAAGCCAGGAAAACGAAACGCGATATCGATTGTCTATGGATTCGTTATTGCCTTTGATACGTTCATCCTTTTCTTTACCGGAACTCGAGGCACTATTCTCGGCCTTGTTGGTGGCGCAGTTCTTGCAGGTCTCATTTATCTCCTCACTGCTTCAAACACAAAGCGCGCGCGACCGTTCATCGCGGGAGGCATTGCCATCGTCGTTCTGCTTTCAGGGCTTTTGTGGGCGGCACGCGATACAGAGCAGATAAAAAACGTAGGCTTTCTCGTGCGTTTGGCAAATATATCGGTAAACGATCCAACTATTCAATCTCGTTTTCTCAACGCGCAAATGGCCTGGAAAGGCGTTCAGGAACACCCGCTTCTTGGTTGGGGCCAAGAGAATTACGCCCTCATATTCGACAAATACTATGACCCGCGAATGCACAACAATGAGCCGTGGTTTGATCGGACGCACAACATTGTCTTCGACCTGCTCGTTGCAGGCGGATTCCTCGGCCTTCTTTCGTATCTGGCTATTTTTGCCGTGGCAATCTGGTCTCTCTGGAAAGGCGGCTCATTTTCTGCGGCTGAACGCTCAATACTCACGGGACTTCTTGCGGGCTACTTCTTCCACAATCTTTTCGTGTTCGATAATGTCACCAGCTACATACTTTTCGTTACCATGCTCGGATACATTGCATGGAGATATGGCGAATCAGAAAATATTGCGCACGTGACTGAAAGTGAGGCGATTCCATTTAGCGCGTTGCCGTTTACGGCGGTGTGCTCGATTGTCATTGTCTTTTCCTTGGGCTGGTTTGCAAACGCAAGCGCAATCGGACAAAATCAGACCCTCATAAGAGCTCTTATCGATGGTTCTCAAGGCAATTACGCATTAGCCCTCGACGATTTCAAGAAGGCGATCGCGTATGACGCCATGGGCACGCAAGAAGCGCGTGAACAAGTAATTCAGGCGGCAAGCCAGCTTTCGGCGAACACTTCGGTAGCAACCGAACTCAAGCAGCAGTACTTCAATCTTGCAGCATCCGAAATGAAAAAGCAGTCTGAAGCGTCTCCGCTGGACGCGAGGTTCCCTCTCTTTCTGGGCATTTTGTATGGCGCATATGGCGACGTTGCCGACGCAAAGACCTCGTTCGACAAGGCGCATGAGCTGTCACCGAAAAAACAAACCATAATCTTTGAAATGGCGCAGAGTGCTCTTGCGCGCGGTGACACCAACGGAGCTCTGGCCAACCTCAAGCTCGCATACGAAATCTTCCCGGAAAACGTTGATGCGCGTATTTACTACGCGGCTATTCTTATCCGCGCATCACAAGACTCACTTGCTGATCAGGTACTTGCTCCGATCGTTGCGACAGGGGAGGCGGCAGATCAGCGAATTGGTCAGGCGTACGCATCGCGATCACAGTATGGAAAGATTGCTGAAATCTGGGCCGCGCGCGTGGCTGCTCGACCGGATGATTCTCAAGCATTCTTTACACTCGCTGCGGCGTACTACGCGAGCGGTAATTCGGCGAAGGCAATTGAGGTACTGAAAGATGTCGCCACTAAGAATCCCGGGACCGCATCGCAGGCTGAAAGTTACATCACTCAAATAAAAAACGGAACTGCTCCAAAGCCGTAATAGGAGGAGGCGTGTTCCATGTAGTGAAGAAAGTTCGCGTCCCCTCAGGGAAGGTTTAAAACTGCAGTACCCCGCTTTCGCAGGGTACGTTACAGGACTTTCTTAAGAGCCAGCGATTACTGACACTCACACAAGAATTATAATCTCTTCTTTTTTTATCGCAAGCAGTAAGATCGAAAAAGACGCAATGCGGAGGACGCCTGCCTGCGGCATGCAGGGGTGCGAGCAGTTCCATTTTGCGTAGCGTCGACAAATATCTAAATTGCTTGCAAGAAAGACACAATGCGGAGGACGGGTGCGAGCTCCAAAGTGAAAGTCAATGTGAGTGCCGCCGCCCTCCGCGCTACGTCCTTCTGTGCCCATAATAGCACTTTCATTTTTTGTCATCAAATGAAAAAGTATACGCGATTTCTGCACATCAAAAAATAAAAAAAATAAAATTATTTTTTAAATAAAAAGTTATCCACACTTTTTTATTTTTTTCTGCATATTTTTTTTTGCAATGCAATAATTACTTAGTAAACGCATCGCCAAACTCACTGGGGAGCGAAGCGGGTCGAATTAGCACTCTCAAAAAAACTTTCATTACCATGGCAAAGAAAAAGAAGGCAAAGGCGAAGGCAAAGAAGCGCCGATAAAGCGTTTGTCTTTGCAAGATTTTTGCAAAGACGCCCACGCGACCCCGCCCTCCGGCGGGGTCGTTTTTGTTATGGGTACATGAAATAGTACCGCTTGGATTCTCGCCCGATCAATCGCAAAAGCGATTGATTTAGGGTAGGATGGACCGATGGCATTTTGGAGAAGTTTGTTTGGTGATGAAAACGCAGCTGCACTTAAACGTGCGGAGCCTATTGTTGCAAAAGTTAATGCGCTTGAGCCTGAATTCAAAGCACTTTCCGATGAGGCACTTCGGGGTAAAACCGATGAATTTAAGAAGCGTCTTAATGATGGGGAATTGCTCGACGCGCTCGCCCCCGAAGCTTTCGCGGCAGTGCGAGAAGCTTCACGACGCACCCTCGGACAGCGGCATTTTGATGTTCAGCTTATAGGAGGAATGATTTTACATAACGGAGACATTGCAGAAATGCGTACCGGTGAAGGCAAAACGCTTGTCGCGACCTTGCCCGCGTATTTAAACGCGCTCACGGAAAAAGGGGTGCACGTAGTCACCGTCAACGACTATCTATCACGCCGAGATGCAGTATGGATGGGCGAGATCTATCATGCCTTGGGTCTTTCGACAGGCATCATTAATCACGAGTCTTCGTATCTATACGACCCATCTCACGTGCCGCAGGAGACACTCGCCGAAGAGGATAGAGAGCGAGACGAACTCGGTGCATTCAAAGTAATGCATGATTTTCTTCGTCCGGTATCTCGTCATGACGCGTATGCGGCAGACATAACGTATGGCACCAACAATGAATTTGGCTTCGATTATCTGAGAGACAATCTTGAGTACGAACCCGAGAAACTTCGCCAGCGTTTGCCGCAGAAGGGGGGATATAACTTTGCCATTGTAGACGAGATAGACTCGATATTGATAGATGAAGCACGAACTCCACTTATTATCTCGGCTCCCGTAGCCGAAGCCGAGTCGCTCTATTCGCGGTTCTCCGAGATAGCGGGCAAGCTTATCAAAGACGAGGACTACACCGTTGATGAAAAGCGAAAGGCGATAGAGTTGACCGATCTCGGCATCGAAAAAGCCGAGAAGATACTCGGCATTGATAACATTTACACTGACGCCGGTATTAAATTTGTACACCATCTTGAGACCGCAACGCGTGCCAAAGCGTTGTATAACCGAGATAAAGATTACGTTGTGCGAAATGGGCAGATTGTGATTGTTGATGAATTTACGGGGCGCATGCAACCGGGGCGACGCTGGAGCGATGGCCTGCACCAAGCGATCGAGGCAAAGGAAGGAGTCTCTGTTCAGAATGAATCACGTACGTTTGCCTCCATCACATTTCAAAACTATTTCCGTTTGTACGCAAAGCTCTCCGGAATGACGGGGACTGCGGTCACGAGCTCAGAAGAATTTTTCAAAGTTTACGGATTAAATACAGTTGTAGTGCCAACGAACCGTACGACCCAGAGAAAAGATCATGATGATCTCATCTTCCAGACCGAAGAAGGGAAGATGCGCGCCATTGCAAAGCATGTGAAAGAGATGCATGAAAAAGGCCAGCCAGTTCTTGTGGGCACTGCGTCAGTTGAAAAAAACGAGCTACTCTCGGCGCACTTCAAACAGGAGGGAATACCCCATGAAGTTTTGAACGCCAAAAACCATGAACGAGAAGGTGAGATCATCGCGCAAGCAGGGAGGAAGGGGGCCGTCACTATTGC
>JAYTPG010000043.1:0-7953 GCA_043747375.1 Candidatus Kaiserbacteria bacterium
AAACCACTCTACGAGGCCGGATACTGGCAGAAAAATGTTGTTTCTGAAGACTCCAGAATTTTCTGGAACCTATTCATGTATTTCGATGGGGATTATTCAGTAACCCCAATGGCGTACCCCGTTTCCATGGATGCTAACGTTGGTCCGACTTTTTTCACAACGGTAAGAAATATTTACAAACAACATCGCCGTTGGACCTATGGCGCTGAAAACATTGCGTACATTCTTTTCAATTTCATGCAGAATCCGCGCATTTCATTACGAAAAAAGCTTTCGTTTTCGTTCTATCAAATCGAAGGTTTCTGGTCATTAACCACACACCCAATGATCTTGTTTTTCGTTGGGTGGCTTCCTTTGTGGATTGGTGGACAAACTTTCAACGCTTCAGTTCTATCCTATAATTTGCCTCATGTTGCGAGACTCTTTCTCCTTCTTGCCATGTCAGGCCTTATTGTTTCCGCATCGCTCTGTATGTCGCTTGTGCCCGAGAGGCCCAAGAATGTCCCACGGTATCGAAGTATTCTCATGTTACTGCAATGGCTTCTTGTGCCTATGACCATGGTTTTCTTCAGTTCAATTCCAGGAATCGAATCACAAGTGCGTCTTCTTACCGGAAAATATCTTGGTTTTTGGGTGACGCCAAAATCACGCAAGGTATGACACCACTTTCCCCGCGTCTTCGTCGTTTTTATTTTTTCGGCTTTTTGATGGTTGGACTTCTTTTGCTGCCACTCGTTATTTACTACGCCGATGGTTGGCGTTTTAAGTCGGGTTACGGATTCGTAAAAACGGGCGGTATTTTCGTATCCCTTCCGTATTCGGACGCAGAAGTCATGATTGACGGCAAACGGGTGGGCTCAAGTTCATTTTTAAGTCGAGGATTGTACGTCGACAATCTCGCCCCTTCGGCCTATGAAGTGCAGGTGGCTAAAAACGGATATCGACCATGGAAACGACTCATTATCGTCGAACCACAAGTTGTAACTGATATGTCCGCGCGTCTTATTCCCGAGACTATTAATATAGACCAACTGCTCATAACGGATGTCGCAACTTCGACGCCGCACATCATAAAAGAGACCTTCATTGCATATCAGGCTATATTTTCTGCTAAGAAAATTGCATCGTCGACAATTCCCGTAGCCACGTTCAACTCTGTCGGCCTTTTTATTGATCATGGTGCACTGTATGCACGATGGCTTGAGAAAAATGCGCCCCCGTCAGAATTTTGTGGACGCCCGTCGTACTGCGTAAAACAAATCACTGTCGAAAATGGCGAGACGGTGACGCGCGCAATGTTTTATAAAGGGGACGTCATCTACCGCACACAAAACGGCAATATTTACCTGAGCGAATTTGATGCTCGAAAGGAGCCGATGAAAATTGTTATTTTTTCTGCGTCAGGAGCGGACATTAGCATCATCGACGGCGATCTTATAATTAAGAGCGGCACAAAGCTCTACCAAGTCGGAAGTCTTTGATACAATCCCCCCATGGAGAGTAACCGTGAACGAGGACACATTCACCCTATATCGAGTCTGATTCGCGAAGCAAACGCCATCTTTTTTGAGATGGGTTTTGAACTTGCTGAGGGACCTCTGCTCGAAGATGAGTGGCACAATTTTGACGCACTCAACGTTCCAAAGGACCATCCCGCTCGCGACATGCAGGACACTTTTTTTATGAAAGCGGAACCGGGCATGGTACTTCGTACCCATACCTCACCAGTCCAAATCCGCTATATGCAAGAACAGGTAAAAAAGGGGATTGAGCCACCTTATAGAATCATCGTGCCTGGAAAAGTCTTTAGAAATGAAGCCACCGATATGACGCATGAAGCTGAGTTTTTTCAAATCGAAGGCCTCGCCGTCGCCCCCGACGTTTCCATGGCGCATCTAAAGGGGACACTGGAACAATTTTTCGAGAAACTCTTTAAGGGCACTTCGGTTGAAATACGATTTCGACCGAGCTTTTTCCCATTCACGGAGCCATCGGTCGAAGTCGACATGCGTTTGGTCGGAGAGAAGGCTCCAGAAAAATTACGTGATCGATGGATAGAAATGATGGGTGCGGGCATGGTGCATCCAAGTGTACTGAAAAACGCAGGAGTCGATCCGGAAAAATACCAAGGTTTTGCCTTCGGCATGGGCCTCGACCGCTTGGCAATGCTCCGCTGGGGCATCGACGACGTCCGTCTTATGCATTCTGCAGACCTTAGATTCATAAACCAATTTTAATAAGACTATGAAAATCTCACGAGAATGGCTGCAAACTTTTTTTGAAAAATCCCTGCCTGCCGGTAGGCAGGGCTTACCCGACGCTGAGGCGTTAGCGAACGCACTTACATTTCATGCGTTTGAAATAGAGAGCGTCGAGAATGATGTTCTCGATGTAAAGGTAACGCCAAACAGGGGTCACGATTGCCTCTCGTACCGCGGCATCGCCAAGGAGATTTCTGCAATTCTCGACATTCCTCTTATTTCTGGCGCCACGACACTCCGCGACGCCAACGAAGCTTTTTCTATGGAAATGCCAATCAAGGTTCAGATACAAAGGACCGACCTTTGTAATCGGTATATCGCGTGGTCAATTCAAGGCGTTAAAGTTGGGCCCTCTCCAAAGTGGCTCGTGGATCGACTTCTTACAATGGGACAGCACAGCATCAATAATGTCGTGGATGCGACCAACTACACGATGTTCAATCTTGGTCAGCCACTCCACGCGTTTGATGCCAGCAAGTTGAAGAATGTCTCGGGCATGTTTTCAATTTCGGTTCGTGTGGCAAAGACTGGTGAAAGTTTCTCTGGGCTCGATAAAAAACAATATATTCTTGCGGACACGATGCTTGTAATTGCCGATGGGCACAGCGACGCAGTCTTGGGCGTCGCGGGCATAAAAGGAGGTGAAGCAAGTGGCATTTCGAATGAAACCACCGACATCATTATTGAATCAGCAAATTTCGACGGCGTGTCAGTTCGCAAAACAGCCGCGGCGCTCAAGCTTCGCACCGACGCGTCCCAAAGATTCGAGCAAGTTATTTCTCCTGAACTTGCGGGCGAAGGAATTCGTGCCGCCGCGAAACTCATTCGTGAACTTGCCGGGGGAGAGCTCGCCGGGTTTGCGGACCAGTATGCCGCCCTTCAAGAGGCAAAGACGGTATCAGTTTCCCTCGAAAAAATTAACGCGGTCCTCGGCGTGAGTCTTCAGCGTGAAAACATCGAAACGGTCTTCAAGCGCCTCCAATTTCCATGTACTTGTCAAGGCGACACCGTGACAATTGAGGTGCCAAACGAGCGGCTCGACATTGTTTGCGCCGAAGATTTAATCGAAGAAGTGGGGAGAATCATAGGCTACGACTCTATTGCGGCAATTCCGTTACCAAAAAGCGAAAAAACACCGCACGTAAACCCAAACTTCTTCGCGGAGGAAAAAATGCGCGAGGAGATGATTGAGAAAGGATATTCAGAAGTAATTACAAGTGTTTTTTCCGAGCGAGGGGAGCGCGTAGTCTTAAACAAGGTTGACGGAGTAAAACCATTTTTGCGAGACAGCTTCATGGAGAATCTCTCCGAAAGCAGAATGAAAGCACTTCAATACAAGGATTTGCTCGGACTCAAAGATGCAAAGGTATTCGAAATTGGTACGGTGTGGAGGAGCGGAAAGGAAGAAGTCGTTGTTGCGTCGGTTGACGCCAAGGGGACTTCTGCAGAAGAAATAATTACACCCATCGAAGCAAAGAAATACGCTAATTATGCACCGTCCTCCAGCGAACAGTACCAATCTTTTTCTAAATACCCATACATCGTGAGAGATATTGCTCTGTGGGTTCCTTCAAAAACGTCCGATGCGGAAGTGCTCGAAGTCATTCGTCATAATGCGGGAGAATTGCTTGTCAGAAGTGAGAAATTCGATGAGTTTAAGAAAGGCGACAAAACCTCGTTCGCGTTCCGTCTCATCTTCCAGTCTTTCGACCGGACTCTTTTTGATGGCGACGCAAATGAAAGAATGGAGAGTATTTATATGGCGGTAAAAGAACTTCGTTGGGAAGTTCGTTGACGCAAGATGCATGTTGTGCTATAATATCGACGCAACCCTGGCATGCTCATCCGGAGAGTGTGAGGAAACCAGTGGCCAGCTGTTCCGGAAGAAAGAGAATGGCCGATGTTGACTGTACGTGAGTTATGTCTAGCCCTCGGGCTTGGTGTTGCCGTCAAGCTCCTCATGATGCTTGATTATCTGCCGAGCACGAACAGCTTTGCAACGGAAGTACTCACACAATACGGAGAACTGCCTGCAGCGGCAATTTGGTACGGGAGCTTCCTTTTACCAGCATTTGCCATCGTACTGGCTCTCAAATTCATCCTCGAAGGCAGGTCGTAACGAGCCTTCCTTAAATGATGATCAAGCCCCGCGGAAGCCTAAAGTGGCTACCGCGGGGTTTTTGTTTTAAGCCCTTATTAAGCCACAAACTCGAGGCTTTTCTGGTGGCGGCGTCACCAGTATTTGCTATAATTAGCCGGACAAAATTTTCATTTAAGGCAAACCACAATGGCAAAAAAAGAAGCGAAAAAGGAGGTGCGAAAAGAAGGAAGTTACGGGGCCCAAGACATTACCGTCTTGGAAGGTCTTGAAGCGGTGCGCCGCCGCCCAGGCATGTACATTGGCACAACCTCAACAACAGGTTTGCACCACCTTATCTGGGAAGTATTTGATAACTCACGCGACGAGGCCATGGGTGGCTTCGCAAATGACATTGAGGTTTCTCTTATGCCGGACGGCAGCGTTCGCGTCGCAGACAACGGCCGTGGTATTCCGGTAGAAATCCACCCAAAAACAAAAGTTTCGACGCTTGAAACGGTTATGACCATTCTCCACGCAGGAGGAAAATTCGGAGGCGAAGGATACAAAGTGTCCGGCGGTCTTCACGGCGTCGGTGTTTCGGTAGTAAACGCGCTCTCTAGCAATGTCCGCGCTGAGGTGCATCGCGATGGCGGCAAACATGAGCAATCATATAAAAACGGAGGTAAGCCTGTCGGCAAGACTAAAAAAATCGCAAATTCAAAACTCCACGGCACCATCATTTCATTCATTCCTGATCCTGAAATATTCCCTGATCGTGAATTTCATTGGGACGTTATTGTGGCGCACTTGCGACAGCAGGCGTATCTCGTTCGCGGTCTTCGAATTGGTATCAATGATTTCCGTGCTCTGAAAGAAGTTGATGACGTCGGCGTATTTTACATGCGAGAGCTTGGTCTCGATGCGCCATCGTTCTCTTTCTATTTTGAAGGAGGGCTCAAATCGCTTGTCGCGTTCCAAAACAAACATCAGGAACCGATTCATAAGAACATTTTCTACGTCGAAAAAGAGCAGGACGGCGTACAAGTAGAGGTTTCTTTGCAGTACGTCGACGACATCACGTCGCGACTTTCTGCGTTTGCAAACAATATATACAACGTCGAAGGCGGCATGCACGTTACGGGTTTCAAGACCGCGCTCACGCGTACGCTCAACACCATAAATAAAAATGGCAATAGCAAAGAAAGCGACTCATTTACTGGCGAAGATGTGCTTGAAGGCCTTACGGTCGTTGTGTCCGTCAAAATGCGTGAAGTGCAGTTTGAAGGACAGACGAAATCAAAGCTGGGCTCCGTAGAAGCGCGCGGCGCGACGGAAAGTGTCTTTGGCGAGGCATTTGCGCGATTCCTTGAAGAGCATCCCGAAGACGCGCGTGCGATTCTCGGCAAAATCTCCCTTGCAATGAAGGCTCGAAAAGCCGCAAAAGCTGCAAAAGATTCAATTCTGCGAAAAGGGGCACTCGACGGCATGACGCTTCCGGGCAAGCTTGCCGACTGTCAGACCAAAAGTGCGCACGAAGCAGAGATATTCATTGTAGAGGGAGATTCGGCAGGAGGTACTGCAAAAACCGGCCGTGATCGCCGCACTCAGGCCATTCTTCCGCTCCGAGGAAAGATTCTCAACATCGAACGCGCTCGTCTCGACAAAATGCTCGCAAGTGAACAAATAAAAAACCTCGTCGTAGCTATGGGAACCGCGATCGGAGACATTTTCGACCTCAGCAAGCTCCGGTATCACAAAATCATTATTGCAACCGATGCCGACGTGGACGGAGCGCACATTCGCACACTTCTCCTCACGCTTTTCTTCCGTCATTTCCGCCCGATAATCGACGGAGGCTTTCTCTATATCGCACAGCCGCCTCTCTACAAAATTAAGAAAGGAAAAGAAATTTTCTATGCCTATGCCGAGGAAGAAAAGATAAAATTTGCGGGAGAAGATGTGCCTCTTGAAAGCGAAATGTCCGAAGAAGAACCTGCAGAAGGAGCTGAAACTGAGGAAACAACCAAGAAGCAACCAAAACTTTCTGTCCAGCGATATAAAGGTCTCGGAGAAATGAATGCCGATGAATTGTGGGAGACAACAATGGACCCTGCCCGCCGCGTGCTCTTGCAGGTAACGATTGAAGACGCTCAAGAGGCAGATCAAGTGTTCGACATGCTCATGGGTACCGACGTTCCCGCACGTAAATCGTTCATAACGTCACACGCAAAAGAGGCCAAGCTTGATATATAATTCGGAGATGGAGGCGCCGCGCCAACAAAAGAGACCAACTTCGCCAATTGAGGTGATGCGTGGAAGACGCGGTGGACTGACAAAGACTCTGGTGGCAGCTCTAAGTTTGCATGCCGGAATAAGCAGTGCCCGGGCGATCGAAGAGCCCCAGAATGCGACGAGTATAGAAAAAAGTTCCTCAGAAATCGAAAGTGTCGATGTCATTGAAAAAACCCTCGCCACTCTCGACGCGTCTTCAGAGACACTAAGATCGCTTGAAATCGATGTCTTAACGGATGTCGTTCCTGACTCGGTGCAGATTGCTTTTCTTGAAAAAGCTTTTTCAAAAAATGGCCCGTACACGCGCGATTTCAACGACCAAAATCTAACAGAAGAACGATTATCTGAAATTATGGCAGTTGCGAATCATGTCTCTTCCACGCTTAATGTGAGGTATCTATTAGGGTCACCTATTGAGAACAATGAGTATCTTTTCAATGTAGAACAGTTGAGATACGCCGCACGATACATGGAAGTAGACACACAAGAAGGTCAACTTTTTTGTAACGGTTTCTTTGTTAGAGATGTCTCGTTAGGTGAAGTGAAATTTGTCACCGATAAGCATTGCGGCAACACAGATCTTAACAAGTTAGGTTACACTCTTGCGATTGATGGTAGTGATCAGGCTCTGATACATATTCCTAGAGAAGATTTAAAAACTGAGGGCATTCCAGATATCAAGAAATTACCCATATTAGATTCATCGATATCAGAAGAGAATTTATTTGGACACGTCGTAAGCATGTACGCGTGGGATAAAAACATGCAAGAAGTAGTGGATTTCTCCGTACTCATGCCACTTACGGCACCGGTTCGACGATTATTATTCGGAAAAGATGTTGATGAAAAGTTCCCCTTTGCTAAACACAATGTACTCGCTCTTAAGCCCCCGTTTGCAGCTCACGTTGACGCATTAAAACCTGACGGAACGCCGTTATCGATCAATGCCAGCGGCGAATCTGGATCAATCACAAGTATCCCCACACGTAAAGGACATATCGCAATTGGTTCTTTGGTTTCACTCAAAGTTCTGACGGACGAATGTAAGAAGCTGTGTGTAGGGGCAGCTACGATAAATCGACCTAGCACATTAAGCAACCTGTCTGCATTGGAAAAATCTCAGCGATTTGGAGGATGGCGAACGACGTTCTCAAAAGAATCTGCGGTTAGCTGGAAAAATAAAAAAACCATTTCTGCGAATTCAAATAGCAAAACCAATTCGGAACATAATTCATCGTCTGTAAAAAAACCGGTAAAGCCCGATGCGTGGATTCGTAGAGTTAACGACGAACTCAAAAAACCTTAGCGTTGATACTGAGC
>JAYTPG010000044.1:0-7818 GCA_043747375.1 Candidatus Kaiserbacteria bacterium
TCAGACCCGTCACAAATCTTGGCTATTAAAAAAGCGAAGCAAGATCTCGAGATCGCCAACGCTCCCACGGAAGCGGAAGAGGCGCCCGTTCCTCGAGCCCCCCAAGAAACCGTACGCATTTCAGAGGCACCGGTTGTGTTAAAGAGTTCAGCTCTGGACGCGCCCTTAGTGCCGATGCCAAGTGCTGTCGCCGCGATAACGTCCGCGGCTCCTGCCGCTCCGACTGTGGCTCCCGTTGCAGCAGCGTCCGCGGCGGTGACCCCACCTCCTAACACCGCATTGCCGGGAGTTCTTTGAGCGAAGAAAGTCTGACTCACTCAATCGCGGCGTAGAATAGTCCTTAGAAAGTTGCGGGAAAACCACGAGGTATAATGACGTGCAATGGCTCAACGCTTTTTTCTTGTTGTAAGCCTTTTCTTTTTGATAAGCGCTTTGTCGTCCGCACCTGCCCACGCTCAGTACGATATTTTTTCAAACACATCATCACTTTCACTTTCTCTCTCTCCCGCGATTCCAACAACAAACTCTTCCGTAACTATCGCAGCACAGAGCCCCTTTGACGACCTGCGATCAGCGACACTAACGTGGGTCGTAAACGGGAAAAAAATATTGAGTGGCGTAGGAGAAAAAACGATAACAATACCCACGGGGGCGCTCGGAACAAAGAGCATTGTCGGCGTTTCCGCGACTCTTCCTGACGGATCTACCGCAGGCTCTCAGACGATCATTCATCCCGGGGAAATAGACCTGTTATTTGACGCAGATTCTTTCGTTCCTCCTTTTTACCGGGGGCGCGCTCTTCCGTCCGCGGGCACAACTCTCAGACTTCAGGCTATAACTCGCTTTAAAAATATGGACGGCTCGCTCATTCCCGACGCTGCCATTGATTTCAAGTGGAAACGGGGTGGCCAGGCTCTTATGGGTGTTTCCGGAAAAGGAAAATCTTCCATTTCAATTCCTGCGCCGTCGCTTTTTTCTTCCGACACCATATCCGTAGAAGCGCGTTCGCTCGATGGTGAATTTTCAGCGACCGCGCGGCAGCCTGTCTCCGACACCGACCCTGTCGTTATCCTCTATGAAGACCATCCGCTCTTCGGTGTTCTGTATGAAAATGCCATGGGTGCTCAAAAAAACATCTTTACGTCCGAGACCGTTCTCGCCGCTGTCCCTTTCTTTGCGGACGCCTTTTCACCTGAAGATCCTTCACTCCAATATGCGTGGCGCGTAAACGGTGCCTCCGTTCCAGCAACCTCAACAAAGAAAAGTGAAATCGTGATCGGTTCGGCGTCAACAGGAGGGACGGCTTCCGTAACGCTCGACATTGCTCATGCTCAGAATTATTTTATGAATGCGCATGGTTCCACCGTGCTTAAGTTTACGAATGAAAAGGCGGCGACAGGCGGTCTAAAGAAAAATCTGTTTGAGGGAAATTAGAACAACGTATGAATCAAAACATCTATGCCGTTCTCAAATACGTTGCCCTTGCGGTCGGTGTTGTCATTATTGGCGCTCTTGTCGGATGGTTCTTTGTACTTCGCTCACAAACACAAACAACCCTTTCTAACGACAGCTCCCGAGGATTTGGGTCGACCGCGCCGAGCGGGAGTGAAAACGGCAGCGCATTTTCTAACGGTATCTCGGCACAACCGACAACGCCCGTGACAAGCGCCGAGCCCCCAAAACCCGTTGCCCAACTCTGGCACGTCGATACCACTCCCGTGGCAGGATTTGAATTTACCTCATCTGACGCTCACGGCGTTTATTTTGCCGAACGCGCGACGGGGCATCTGTTTCTCGCTGATATGGAAACAGGACAATCTCGAAGACTGACAAATACACTGCGGCCCAAAACCCATGAGGCACTTTTTGCACGAGATGGCAGTGTCATCCTGAGAAACATAAACGAAAACACTGGCGTTCTTGAAAGCTTTGCAGGAACAATGGGCACAAGCTCGGGCTCTCAGCCCGCATCTCTTCTGGGAAATATGCTGGAAAACAATATTGTTTCCATTTCCCTCAATCCAAATGCACGAAGCTTATTCTATTTATTACGAGACGCTGGAAACACCATCGGTATTTTGTCTTCCTGGGGTAGCAAGAGCACCAAACGGATTTTCACTTCAAATATTGGAAGTTGGCGACCGATTCTTTTAAGTGACGGGCGCGTCTTCGTTTCGCTTCTCGCAGAAGATGCCGTTCCGGGATACGCATACGAAATACGAAAAGATGGGTCTCTCAGCCCCGTCCAGCGAAACATTCCGGGACTTTCTATTCTCCCGCAAGCGTCCAGTACGGCTCTTCTTTTTAGCTCCTCCGGAAGCGACATCGCGCTTTTTCTCCAAGCTTCATCGAGCGCAAACGCGGTCGCTCTCCCTCTAAAAACGATAGCCGAAAAATGCGCTTGGGCACCGTTCCCCGTAAAATCAAAGACATCAACCTCAACACCAAATATTGCCTATTGTGCGGTGCCCGGTCCCGCGAAGGAGGGTCACTTTCTTGAAAATTGGTACCGAGGCATTCTCCACACGAGCGATGTTATTTGGAAAATAAATGCAGAAACAGGAGACACGCAGATGATCTACTCGCCTGAAAGCGACGGCGAAGCAATCGACGCGACAAAGCTCGCGACGGATCCCACCGGAAACTATCTGGGGCTTATAAATAACGCGGACTCTTCGTTTTGGATGCTCCGCATACAAAAAAAATAACTATGCCTGGAGACCCAGTAACAGATTTTTTCAGCAACAACGCGAGCTTGTCCTCCTTTTTTAATTCAGCATTTACAATGTCAATTTCGATCGGCGCCATTCTCGCCCTTTTTCGCATCGTGTGGGCAGGGTATCTCTACATGGGCAGCGCCGATATGTGGAGTTCTAAACAACATGCAAAAGATGTTTTTCGCGACGCAATTGTTGGACTTCTGCTTCTGCTTGCGATTTGGCTTATTTTGAATCTCATAAACCCATGCATCCTCGACACCACCGTTCTCGACGCTGGGCAGGCTGCCGGCGAGTGTCACGGAGCAATTAATTCTGCGCAAAATGGTCTCGGCGGTACGCCTCAGTAAAATCAAGCCTTCTACGCGCTTGTATATTTAATGACGACGCGACGACTGCGTCCCTCACCCTGTGATTCTGTCTTTATGTTTGGCGCGTCTTGAAGTGTCGTGTGCACAATGAGTCTTTCGTATGCACTCATGGGGGAGAGCTCTACATCGTATTGAAATGAACGCGCTCGTTCGGCCATCATAAGAGCTTTCGTTTGCAAGTCTTTTACTTTTTGAGAACGATACCCGTTTACGTCGATAAGAAAATGAGGCTCTTCGTGAGGCGTCGCCGCGTCAGTCGCCAACTTTCTTTCTACAATACGTTTTGTGAGAAAATCGAGCGCGTGGATAGTGTCGCCATGCGTGCCGATGAGTCGGGGACCGTCGTTTTTTGACTCGATAGAGAAAATAAGTTGCCCCGCAATTTCGTTCTTCGTCACTTCTTCGTACGAGATGCTGACGAGTCCGAGAATTTCTTTGAGAGTCTGTTCTACGAGAGCAGGCATCGGGGCACTATAAAGCATTTTGTAAAAAAATGCGAGCGCGGAGAGAGACTAAAAAATGCCTTTACCGAAACGTTTTCCAGAAACAAGTTCTTGCAGAATCATGAAAGTGTTGCTTGTCACCCAGTAGAGCGGCGCAGCGGCAGCAACAGAATACGAAATAACTCCGATAATCCCCGGGAGAACATATCGAGCCTGCGTATCGAAACTCTTTGCCATGTCCCCAGAAAGGGAGGACTCAACCGGTGTCGGGTCCAAGGTGGCGCGAGGCCCCATAGACAGTCGCGTATAAAGAAACTGTGTGAGCGCAGTCAAAACGGCAAGCAGCATACTGTGACTACGCATGTCGAGAAGCCCCAAAAATTCCATATTTACAAAGTTTGGGGCGTGCACAAAATTGTAGAGGAGAGAAGTGTCCACTTGCGGTAATCCACCACGAGAAAAGACTAGATAAAGCCCTATCAAAATCGGAAATTGCACTAGAACGACGGCGAGGCCAGCGAACGGATGTATGTCGCGCTCTTTATAGAGTGCAAAAATCGCCTTGCTTTGAGCCTCCCGATCCTCTTTATGCTTTTTCTTTAATTCTTCGACCTGTGGAGCAATGTTTTTCATAGCGAGCTGCGCCTGAATGGCTTTTTTGGAAAGGGGATAAAGAATGAAGCGGGCAATTATGGTAAGCACAATGACCGCAATACCCACATCATGAAAAGGCACAATGTCGACAAGAAAAACCAGCCCATTGTAGAGCGGATTATAAACGAGAGCGTGAAAAACGTTCGATATCATGTTTGGCGTATTGTACTCCTCAAAGAATGAGCCTCCAAGCGATTAAAGACTTCGTCGCAAAGCGCTTTCTATCACACGGCGAACATCCTGGTCGATTTCCTGATAAGTCGCGTCGCGACTCTTTGCCTTTGCAACGAGGACAAAGGCGCGCGGCTCTGTAATTAATGGAATGATTGGGGCGAGGGAGGCGCGCACTCTCCGCTTTACACGATTCCTATCTACCGCGCGAAGACTGACTTTTTTGGAAACAACGCACGCAAAGCGTGGCTCCGTGAAAGGCCCTTCCGAAATAGAAAGAGAGAGGAATTCTCCGTGCGTCCTGCGTGGCTGGGGAAGAGAAGCGAGGTCCGCGCGCGTAAGCCTATGCTTTCGCGGCATTGTTTAGACTGAAAGGCGCTTGCGGCCCTTCTGTCGGCGTCTTTTGAGCAAAGCTCGCCCATTTGGACTTTTGGTTCGCTTTAAAAACCCGTGGGTACGGGATCGTTTGCGCTTCTTTGGCTGGTAGGTTCGTCGCATAAAGAGGACTATACCCGAAAAAATAGAGTTTTCAAGCGGCAGCGGCTATCCACACGCAATCCACATCTTGTGAACAGTCTCACGGTCTAGGCCTCATCCTTTCACTTCAAAAGCGAAAGCGTATAATGGGCCCTCATATCTATGCCTTCTCAAAATCAATTTTTGCATTGTTATCAAAAATCAAAATCGTGTATCGAGATACGAGTCCACGAAGCGTCCAAAAAAGCTAGTTCCTCCCATAGAAATCGCAGCATTACTCAGAAAAATTTCTCAACTATATGATGTCAAACAGAGAATTGTGGCAGAACGCACTTGTTCAAATAGAGCTCGGCACCACGGAAGCAAGTTTCCGCACCTGGTTTAGAAATACCGATATTTTAAGCCGTGATTCGAACACGGTGCACGTTGCAGTACCAAGCAAAATCGTAAAAGAGTGGCTGATGGACAAGCATCACAAGCTCATTCTCAAGGCGCTTCGCGGGCTAGATAGCTCAATCCGCACCGTTGAATACGCCGTCCACCGAACACCAACTGGCACGCCACGCGCGCAATCAAGGCAGCAGCCTCCAGAAAACGCCTCTATGGACCTCCAGTCGCTCTATATAGATAAGCGTGACAACCTGAACCCGCGCTACACCTTCGAAACATTCGTTGTTGGCCCCTTTAACGAACTTGCACATGCCGCCTCAAAGGCCGTGCTTGAGCGGCCAGGCCTTGCGTACAACCCACTCTTCATTTACGGCCAGACCGGGCACGGAAAAACCCATCTTATTCAAGCAATAGGGAACCAATTCAAGAAATCAAACGCAAGTAAAAAAGTTTTGTACTGCACATCGGAGCGATTTGCAATGGATTACATAAATTCCGTTCGTGCTGGCCGAGCAAATAGTTTCAAAGATCAGTATCGTCAGTATGACTTGCTCATAATGGACGACGTGCAATTCATCGCAAATACCGAAAAAACCCAAGAGGAGCTTTTCCACCTCTTCAATGCATTACGCGACAACAATAAACAGATCGTGTTTTCAAGTGATAAACACCCGGCTCTACTCCCGGGATTTGAAGATCGTCTGCGCGGCCGATTTGGTGCTGGCATGATTGCGGAAATCCCTGAGCCCGACGTTGAAAGTAGAACCGCTATTATTCGAACCAAAATAGAACAGCACGGATTTTCCATTCCCGAGGAAATCATCATGTATATAGCGGAAAATGTTCGTGGGAATATTCGTGAACTTGAAGGCATCGTAAACACGGTTGTCGTTAAGTCGCAGTATAAAGGAAAGGGAATAACTCTCGCCGACATTCGGTCACTTGTTAAACATAACGTGAAGCCAAATCGAGGTGTCTCAGTTGAAGAGGTGGTGCGCCGCATTGCGCAATATTACGAGGTCGCAGAGAAAAGTATTTACGAAAAGACGCGAAAAAAGGAAGTGGTTAAACCACGTCAAATAATCATGTACATGCTTCGTGAGGAATTTAGCGTTTCCTACCCATCTATCGGAGAGAAGTTGGGTGGCCGAGATCACACAACAGTTATTCACTCGTGCGAAAAAATAAAAGAGGAGGTGAAAACAAACAACGCACTCGAACAAGAGCTCGAGCATATCCGCACACTTATCCACGCCTAATCTGTGGAAAGCTCTGTATAACTACCCCGTAACCACCTGAACAACCAAAGGATAAGTCACCGGAAAACTTGTATGAACAAAAAAAACTCTCTGTCCCCATCATTCTCCTCAACAAAACTTCCAAGTTTTCAACAGGAGAAAGTAACCATAAAACTGTTTGTTTCTGTTCCCATTTCTACTTACCCACAGTATCCACATGCCTAGTAGTAGTACTAAGTTTTTAAAAAATCATTTATGAAAATACACGTACCAAAAAAAATTCTTCTGGATGCAGTTCTTCTCGCAGAACGAGTGACTGGAAAAAAAGAATCTCTCCCGGTACTTTCATGTATTTTATTGGATGCTGATAAAGAACTTACACTTAGAGCCACTAATCTTGAGGCGGGTATAGAAATAACGGTCCCCTGTGAGATTGAAGAGAGAGGTATTCTCGCGGTACCAGCGTCCATTCTTTCTCAAACACTTCGCTCAATGGGTGGGGATAAAGTCTCTTTTAAACTCGAGGAAGGAAATCTCCTCGTTGAATCAAAGGGAACCAAAACATTAATTAAATCAATCACTCACGACGAGTTTCCTGTTCTTTCTGGAGCTATTTCGAATCAAAAGGGAACACTTGTCTCTCGTGAACGGTTTTTACGAGGTCTTCAGGCGGTTTCGTATGCGGCGTCACCATCAATGATTCGTCCTGAATTGGGAAGTGTATTTGTTTCATTAAAAGCATCGGCCATGGTGTGTGTTGCAACGGACTCATTTAGGCTCGCAGAAAAAACAATTCCGGGAGTAACAAGTGTTGATACGGGAGACATCTTGATTCCGCTTAAGCATGTGGGAGAGCTCATATATATTCTTGAACATGTCTCCACCGAGGAGGTGGGCATTCGCGTCGATGATTTTCAACTAACGGTTTCAGCGGGAGGCGCTCGATTTATTTCACGTGTTATAGACGCATCATTTCCAAACTATAAAGACATCGTTCCTAAAAAATCAACAACCGAAGCAACGCTTCTTAAAAATGATTTTTCCGAAATGCTTCGAAAGGCCCGCGTTTTTTCGGGCACCGAGCAGCATGTGGGACTTCATATTTATCCAAAAAAGAAGATATTTTCCGCCACGGCCCGCAGTGCAGACGTGGGAGAAATGTCCGATTCACTTGAGGCCGCCCTCTCGGGCGAGGATGTCGACATTAATTTTCATCTCGGATATGTGGGAGATTGTCTTTCGAGTATTGATTCAGATTCAATCACGCTCGCATTTGCGGGCGTAGGGAGGCCACTTGTTATTCGAGGAGTTGGGGACGCCTCATTTATGTACCTTGTGATGCCACTTAATAAGTAGC
>JAYTPG010000045.1:0-2293 GCA_043747375.1 Candidatus Kaiserbacteria bacterium
TTTGGTCTTGGTGGCAAAGAGGCCGCCGCTCGCGCTATCGAAAAGATTCGCGAAGAGATCAAGCACGACATGATGTAATTTGTTTCTTGTTTTTTAAAGTGGCCCCGCCTTCGGCGGGGCCACTTTCATTTTCGGTTTCAAAAATATACAATGCGCAAATGCAAGCAGTCATTCTCGCGGCAGGTAGGGGAACGCGCATGGGCGCTCTTACCGAAAAAATGCCAAAGCCGATGCTGGTGGTGGCAGGGAAGACATTGCTCGAACACAAATTCGACATTTTACCGAACGACGTAGATGAAATAATTTTAGTCGTCGGATACAAGGGTGAAGTAATTCAAAATAAATTCGGCACGCACTATCAAGGCAAAAAACTCTCCTATGTTGTGCAGCACTCTCTCGATGGAACGGCCGGAGCATTATGGCGCGTGAGACCTCTTCTAAAGAATCGTTTTCTCGTCATGATGGGCGACGACATATATTCGAAAATCGACATAGAGAATTGTTGTAAAGAAGAATGGGCACTTTTAGTAGATCGGGTTCACGGAAAGCGAAGCTCTGGTCTCGTCGAGTTCGGTGTAGGCAACGTGATTACTTCGGTCGTGGAAGGCGAGCACGATGCCGAGGATTGGTGGTCGGGAACCAATATGTTTGTACTTGATACTCGCATTTTTTCTTGCGACCCTGTCCCAAAGTCGCCTGACTCCGATGAATTCGGTCTTCCGCAGACCGTACTTGCCGCTTCACGGGCGCAAGGGACCCCATTCATTGCAGTCAAAGCTAGTTCGTGGATTCAGATAACCTCCCCTGAAGATATTACGCTCGCGGAAGAATTGCTCGGAAAGATTATATAATAAGCCCTCTAAAGCCTCTAGGTGTCCCTGGGAAAGGGTAGAAAATGGTGGGTTGG
Source organism: Candidatus Kaiserbacteria bacterium (assembly GCA_043747375.1). Taxonomy (GTDB): domain Bacteria; phylum Patescibacteriota; class Minisyncoccia; order Phycocordibacterales; family UBA2100; genus UBA10103. Next base: position 908 of record JAYTPG010000045.1, read on the forward strand.
TTGTCCACTTGCTATCCACCTGGAATCCCCGGAATGTGGCTAGGCTAAAGGATTTGACAACGATAGTCCGCGGGCATATACTCCTCGGACCTATGTTGTTCGGAATCAGCACGGGAATACGGCGGCGGTAGCCAGCTTTTTTGCTAGGTACCCGACGCCGCTTTTCCAGCGGCTTTTTTCATCCTTGGGTCGGCCAATTTGGTCGACGCAAGAAAACAATAGAGGTTGCTCGTTGACAACTGAAGAGCGACACAAGAAATCAAAACCCGCACATGAAAATGTGACGGGAAAACATTCTGTTTGGTTAATTAAGTCTTTCCAAACAGAGTGCAGGAATTTCCAGTGCCACACCCAGCTCTCGACACGGTAGTGCGTACGAGGGTATGGAGGTGGACGGAGCGTGGGCACCTGTCTCACAAGTCTCCGTCCACTGCCATCTTTTTCGAGACTTGAGTGTGGTACTGGAAAAATAAAAAATGTATTTTCGCTAGTCTGCGAAAGCAGACAAGTGAATCAAAGAAAGTCCCGTTCCTCTTGTAGGGAATGGGCAATGTGTTTAATGCAAATTAAACACACAAACGCGATTCTTAGAATTCCTAGCGGGAGTTCTGAGTAAGGGCGTATGGTGGATGCCTTGACTGAAGAAGGCGATGAAGGACGCGGTGTAGCTGCGATATGCTTCGGGGAGGTGCTTAGCAACCTTTGATCCGGAGATCTCCGAATGGGGCAACCCTATTAGGCAAACCCTAATAACTTTCTAGTTAAACGCCAGAAAGAGCAGACCTTGGGAAGTGAAACATCTCAGTACCAAGAGGAAAAGATAACAATAGTTATTCCCTGAGTAGCGGCGAGCGAAACGGGATCAGCACAAACTCAGCCACAATATCGAAGCGCGACGAAAGTCGTGAGTCGATATTGGGGTATGGGGGTTATAAGACTACAGGATTCGTGAATAGCGAGTAGAGTAAAAAATTGCTTAGTTAGTGGAATTGGCTGGGAAGCCAAACTCCAAAGGGTAATAGTCCCGTACACGAAAACGAAGCAACTCTATGGCTGTAGTTCTTGAGTAACTCGAGACATGAATAGCTCGAGTGAATTCGCCAGTACTAACTGGTAATGCTACATACTTCTTCAGATCGATAGTGAACTAGTACCGTGAGGGAAAGGTGAAAAGCACCCCGGTGAGGGGAATGAAATAGACCTGAAACCATATGTCTACAAGGAGTCAGAGCGGTTGCTAGTTTGAGGTAATTAGTTGCCAAGTCATTGAACTATTGAAAATTCTGCATGGTATAATTTGTTTATTATCGGCTAAACGATGACCGTATGGGATTAGGAGAAAAACTCAGTGCCTTTGGCTTGAAGAAGGGCTTAGAAAAGAAGTCC
>JAYTPG010000046.1:0-20664 GCA_043747375.1 Candidatus Kaiserbacteria bacterium
TGTAATTGAGACTATATTCGAGGCTGGATTTGCGACATTCAGAATCGAAGTGCCACAGGTGCTTGTAGCTGCAACATTATTTGCGTCGCCACTGTAGACCGCCTGCCAATAATAAGCGCCGACAGAATTAAATTGCAGAGAATTAGAATTTGGGACTACGCCGTTAACTACCGTAAACGAACCGGCGCTTTGGGCACTGGAAGAACATGAGTTATTCGTGTACACATTGTACGAGACAGTGCCTGCCGCGTTTGCCGTCGCATTTGCCAATACTGAACTTCCCTGCACAAATGTTCCCGGAATAACAGGTGTGGTCGTTGATAGCGAGGTCGAAATCGTCACATTTCCCGAGGTGGCGGTGAGAGCGACGCAAGAACCGTTGGCAAGGATATTGTTCGCGTCACCACTATAATGGACTTTGTACGAGAGACCCGTTGCAGGAACGATCGACGAACTCGAAGTTGCTGAGCCGGCAATGAGTGCGACCGCGGTTTGGGTCGATGTGGGGCTGCCTGAGCAGCTTGTGTTTGGATAAAGTGCGAAATCAACCGACCCAGTTGGCGTCGTGCTTGCGGTCGAAGACGCAACTGAAACCGCGCCGACTACCGACGAGCCTATTACCGAAGTACTGAGCGTTGTGCCACCCGCATTTCGTATGCTGGTAGTCACGCTTGGAGCCGCGTCGGCGTGAACCAACATTGATCCGACGAAAAGCGCTACAAAAACCGCTGCTAAAGAAACCAAAGAAACACGCATAGAGAATGTATTCATATACTTACAATTAATTTTTTAATCTTAATTCTGAGAAGGAAACTCCCTCTCAACATTGAAGACGCGCAGGGCGCATTCTTATTACACAAATAGGTTACGCCGGTATCTTCGTTTCAAAAAGCGCAATCGCCTCTTCGTCGGACAACGCGGCGATATCCGCGGCGTGCACTATTCGCGCATGAGCAAGCATCGCCGTTGCCACTTCGGTCGCGCTCTCACCCTCAACTTTAAACGCACATGTCGTGGCCGGACTAATATCCTTACACGCTAATGTAGTCATAAGATATTTCTATCTAATAATATCTATATGGTAGCACGCTCAAACACCGTGTCTTAAAATTTAAGGCCCAGTATTCGCTCGGCAAAATCAAGAGTGCCAGGTGTAATATTAAAAAATACAGGAAACGCGAAGAAGAATAGAGCGACGTGAATGTTTACCATTGTAAAAAGTAATCCTATGAATGTGCAGAAAGGTGTTAAGAAAGAGCGTATCCGCGCCTGAACAAGGAGACGTGGAGAAACGTGACTGGTATCTATTTCGTGAGAACTGATCGCATAGTGAAGCACGAGGGTCGCGACGATACCAATAAGAAACACGTTTGTTCCATATACCAGGACTGCAACCTGAAGCGTATCGAATTCTCCGATTAGCCGCGCGGAAAAAGGGATGAGCGCGATGAGTGACAAATATAACATGTTAAGAAGTACCAAGGTGCGATTGATGTTGCGCGTAAAAACTCCGTAAAAGAAATTGTGTGATAGCCAAAACATGGCAAGGACCGCAAAGCTCACAAAATAACTGATGAAAAGCGGCGCGAGTTTTTCTAAGTTCTGCAACAGTTCGGCGTTGGTTGGTGTAGCACGAAGTACCGGAACCGTAATTTCGAACACGAGGAGAGTCATAACGATCGAGAAAACCCCGTCGGAAAGAGCTTCGAGACGGTTTTTATTCATATAGAAAAAATATCATGGCGCGAAGATTCTGCATATTTTTACCGCGTTATTTTCTTGCAGGAAATACAAAAAGCATCGCCCATCCCAGGAAAGCCAAAACACCCCCGGCAAGAAACGGAATCTGAATACCAATAAAGCCCGAGCCAACTCCGGCGACGAGCGGGATCACGCCTTGCGCTAAGGCTTGAAGAGAACCGCTAATACCAAGCGCAGCACCCTGTTTTTCTGCCGAAACACTCTTGCTAACAAGTGCTGTCATGTTTGCCATGGAAAGTCCGACAGGGACCGCCATGAACGGCATGGCAGCATAAAGCCATACGGCGTTTGGTAAAAATGGCTGGGTGGCGATGGACGCCGCGACAAAAAGGAGTGAGTAACGCAAAATCTGTCTTTCTGAATAGTTCTTTACGACAATGCGCAATATGAAGAGCTGTGTGATGACTACCCACACCCCGACTGCGCCAAAATAAGAACCGACCCCGGTTGCGTCAAATCCGAACTTCCCTACCAAGAGCACTCCCAGAAAGGAGGTCATGAACGTGAACCCCGAAATGTATAAGAAATTTGCGAGATACACCGTGCGCGCATCTACATCTCGAATTGCGGCACGAATATTGTTGATTCCCTTGAGAAGCGTGAACGCACTTTGAGCTCGCGGATTTTTATTCGTTTCAGGAAGAAAAAGTGATATGAAAATGAGGTTCGCAACGCCGAGAGCACCCGCAAGCCAAAACGGCGCGGCAGGATTTCCCGTGAGACCTGCAATCCAACCGCCAAGAAGGGGCCCCAGAATAAATCCGATTCCATACGCCGCACCAATGAGTCCGAAGTTTTTTGCTCGATCCTTTGGTTCGGTCACGTCTGCGATGGCTGCCTGTGCAATGGAAAAATTCGCGGCAGCGAGTCCTGCGACTGCACGCGCCAGAAGAATGAGTCCAATGGATGCAATCTCAATCCCGAAACCAAATAGCACCTGTGAAATGGCCAATACGCCAACTCCTACCGTGAGTAGTCTTTTTCGCCCGAATACATCTGAAAGTTCACCCAATAGCGGTGCTGCAATAAATTGCATAAGTCCAAAAAGCGCCGTGACAAGACCTGCAATAAAATACTGGCCCGATTTGGAGTACCCTGCGAGAAGGAATGCGTGTGACGAAGGATCAGTAAAAATGACAGGAATTATAGGAATAACCATTCCCGTGCCGATCATGTCGAGCAACAGAGTCGCAAAAAGTATGGGTAATATTTGTTTTTGTCGTGAACTCATAGAACGAGAAAAACCGCTCGCGCGATTCCGTGTCAGTATTATAGCACATTCTAATCGGAAATAAACGCGTGGTAAAATCCCCTAGTGAAAAAGCGTCTATTGATTATTGTGGTTGGAGGGGTGGTACTTTCCGCGTTTGCGTTCGGCGCACAACAATATCTCGGACTCGTAGGTTCCTACGAAGAAATCAGAGCTTCATCAACCGCCCTTGCGTTTGAGTCTTCAATCTTGAACGAAAAGCTCAAGGCTTCAGAAGCGCAAAATCAGGATTTAAAGACAATTCTCCAGGCTCGGCAACAAGAAAAAGAGCAAATTGGTGCTCAGGTACAGACCCTTTCTTCTACCGTAGGCGTTCTCGACAAGCTGGCAAAGACCGATAAGCAACTGCTCGAGAAATATTCTTCGGTCTATTTTCTGAACGAAAATTATATTCCGCAAAATCTGACACTAGTTGAGCCTGTCCATTTGAGTCGCCCTGACAAATCTGAGCAGTTAGTAGTCAGTGTAGCGCACCACCTTGATGACTTACTGAGAGCATCTGCATCGGATGGCGTTTCTCTGAAAATTCTCTCCGCATATCGTTCGTTCGGGACACAGGAATCCCTCAAGGCGAGTTACAAAGTGCGGTACGGCGCAGGAACGGCGAATTCTTTTTCTGCGGACCAGGGATATTCAGAACATCAACTTGGAACAACGGTAGATTTTACAACCGCCACGCTCGGCGCAACCCTCACAAGATTCGAGAAGTCTACTGCATACGCTTGGCTTCAAAATCATGCCTCTGAATACGGTTTCATACTCTCCTACCCGAAGGGCAACACGCACTTTGTGTTTGAGCCATGGCATTGGAGGTTTGTAGGAATCGAGCTTGCAAAGAAGCTTCACGCGGAGAGTAAAACATTTTACGATCTGGACCAAAGAGACATCGACACCTACCTAATTAAATTCTTCGATTAGGTTACTTGGTGAAATACCAAAGGGTGCTAGAGTGGCTTTAGATTTGAGTATCTTCCCCATTTATTGGTTAATTACCTACCTATGCAACGAAACGCATTAATTGGAATCGCCATCGTCATCTTACTCGCTCTCGCCGGCGTTTGGTTTTCGATTCCAAGCCCAAAACCGGTGACTGAAGTCGCTTCCACAAGCACGACCCCCACAGTAGCAAGCGTCCCGAGCAATCCTCCAGCTGTTAAGCCAGCGGCCGTTGTTGGTGGCGGAAACACCTACAAAAGCCTCCTTACCCAAAAGGGAAACTATCAGTGTGATTACAATCAGGTGGCGGCAGACGGCCAAAGTCAGAACGTGATCTATATTTCTGGAGGAAAGCTTCGCGCAGAATTTAGAACAATGAAAAGCGGTCAGGCGGTCGCTAATCTTTCTGTGTACGACGGAAGATATCTGTATGAATGGCCTGAAGGAACAACCGTTGGAACGAGAAAACTTCTAACTTCACTTTCCGAACTGCCTGCGGCAATTCCGAAAGATCTCACAAGCGGCGCGGTCGTCGGCACCAATCAAAATAGCGTGGGCTGGAACTGCCACCCATGGCTCGTTGACACGAAACTCCTTGTTGCCCCTTCGTACGTCATATTTAAGTAAACAACTCAAGAAATCCCGAGTTTCGACAACTCTGAATTTAATTGCGCGAGAGATGTGAAGTGGATTCCATGCATCCCGACCGCCTCTGCACCCCGTACGTTTATTTCGCGGTCGTCTATAAATACTGCTTCTTCCGAGGCTAATTCTAATTTCTGTAATACGAGTCGGTATATTTCGGCCCCTGGCTTCACGAGTCGTACCTCGCTCGAGATGACTAGAGTTTTAAAAGCATCCCTTAAATCATTGGCCACTAAGACCGCGTTCAAAAAATCCCCGCCGACATTCGTACACACGGCGACTCTATATTTTGTCTCAAATTCTTGCAGCCGCGCTATCATAGCCCAATCAATTCTTGCGAGAGCGACCCACTCATTAGCAATTTCAGGCCCCGTTTTCCCCGAGATCGACGCCAGTTTTTCCCACATATCGTTGGCACTCATGTCCCCAGCATCAAATGGGTTCAGATATTTCTCTTGATATTCTTCCTTACTCAAGTGCGGGGTGTATTTCGGAAACCACTCATCTACGACACCCGCAGAAAGCACACCAAAAAAATCGAAAATGATGCCTTTAATTTTTGACTCCATACTAAAGACACGAAATGACGAGCTCGTGCTCTTTCTTACCCGCAAGACTAATGCTTTGTAGCTTTTGTAACAGTGAATTTCCGTCCAAGGTTACGCTGTTTACATTGCTTGGCAGTTGAAACGTCGCCGAAAAAGAAAGGGCATTAAATGATATGGTCCCCGCGTGAGTCCCGTCTATATCAATCGAAAGCGGGGGCACCGTCGCAATAGCAGAACTTCCTGAGGTTATTGACGTGTTAGGAATGGAAAGTCCGGGCAGTGAGAATGAAATCGAGCCGTGAACGGACATGGTCGGACATCCCTCGTTTTTGATCACTAATTGCACTCCCGTTTCGTGAAGTGTGAAAACAATTCCGAGTGCCAGAATCGTGAGAATCCCAAATGGACCTTTTGCGAAATGCGCGATACGCCCCCAATGCGATGCGCTCTCTCCGCTGTTCGCCCCCGCATTGGCGGCACTCAATTCTGCGTCCACGCGATTAATTTCGCCACTCAGATTTCTCCAGGAATCAATAAAAAGAAGTAGCGCTTTTTTGCGGCTTTTGTCTTCTTCTGTTATTTCGGGCAAGTGCTCCAGCGCAAGTTCAATAACTTGCCCATGCTGCGCCTTATCAAAAAAAGCAATCTGCTTTTCGAGGCCAGCAAGATGCGTGTCAAGATCGGGGTGAATACCACGCACGAGCGCGGCAACTGCGTTGAACTTATCTATCGAAGTCGTCGGCTCGAACAAGAGTTTTTGCGCTGCCAAAAGTTTTGTGTGCGTATCTTTGTACTTCATGCGGTGCACTTCATAGTATCAAATTCTACGAGCTTCGATCATCATGAAAAGCGGAATCTCCTTGCGTGCTACATCTTCAGCTTTTTGGCGAGGACCTTTCTCACTCACTTTGTGCGAGACCCATTCCTCGAGCCGCGAGACCGTAAAACCTGCCTTTGAGAACGTTTTGAAAAAGTCTTGAAGTGAGCGATGGTACGAGATGGTTTGCTTTTTTGCTTCCGCTCCCGGATGCATCTCGATTATAACTTTTGCCTGAGAAAGATATCCATCGATTCGGCGATATTGGACTTTTTGTTCTTCATCCCATTGCCAGCTCGATCGCTTCAAAACTCGAAACGCCGGATGATTCATGACGAGTATGCATCGTCCGCTTTGTTTCAAAACGCGGCGCACCTCGGTAAATACCGAGGCAATGTTTTCTATGTTTTGGATTGCGAGAATGCACACCACCATGTCGAACGACTCGGCTTTGGCAAATGTAAGCAGATCGGCAGAGGTTACATAAAAATCGACTCCCGGAACATTTCTTTTTGCCTCGGCGATGAGTTCTGGTGAAATATCGGCACCCGTAACTTTAAATCCCGCCTTCTTCATTTCGTGGCTAAAAAAACCTTGGCCGCATGCCAGATCGAGTACGATTTCATTCTTTTGTGTTCCGAGAATTCGAAGAAGGTTCGGGAGAATTACTTCTTTCTGATAGGTCCCTTCTTTGCCCATATAGTCGTCATACCAATCGGCAACGCCTCCCCACGACGTTGTCTTCAGATTCTTACCAGATTGCATATGCATAAAGGTACCATTTCCGATACATAACTAAAATCACCCCATCCGGGGTGATTTTAGAAAAGAAAAAATTTCTTTTACATCATCGCCGGTTCATCGTGGAGAACGAATCCAAGCGCGAGAATGACGACACCAAGAACCACATGGAGCCAGTGGTCGGCCATGCTGGTCTGGACAAGACCAAGTAATGCTAATAATGCAATTAATTATGTGCCTACTCCAGTGTCATGTAAGTCTTTAAAATTGTTTGTGTGTACTAAAAAAGCACCTCTGCATATCTTTCCCTCGTGGAAACAATCACCTGCTATCATAATGACATCGTATGAATTCAAGAACAAGATTCAATGCCACTAGTCACCGCATTCTCGTGCTATCCATACTCGCTTTCGCCATCGTCGTCGTGACGCTCACCATACTGAGACCTTTTCCCTTAAAGGATCGCAGTGAGGTAATAGAAACGATTCACCTGGCAGAGCTGCTGCCACATATCCACGCCGATGGAGATTCTCCTGAGGATATGGGACATCATGTTGATTTAGAGAGCGCCATATTCGTAACGACGCGAGATATGTATGTTGCGAGTGGCAAGCTTGAGATGGTGAACGCTCCTGAGGTTGTGGTGCATCACATCGCGCTGATAAACCGGGGCAGCGCCGATTCTCATTGTTCTCTTGTTTCCGGAAACAGACTCTTTGGGGCAGGCTCCGACGCAATACATAAATCTTCTGGTGGCTTTCCCAAAGAGACGGCGCTCTTTATTCCAAAAGGTACGTGTCTACAACTGACTGCCATGATTCATAATCCCGATCCTCCAGTTGGGCCAGGGGGCACGTACCACGATGTGTACGCGCGCATTACCCTTTTCTTTTCTCAACAATCGCCGCGTGATCTACATTTGCTTTCGTACAAGGAACTATACGTGACTGATACATGTGCCCACACGCCACCACTGCCCGAAGACTTTTCGTCATTTTCTGTTCCGTCGCTACACACTGATTATCATTTTAGCGGTTGTGACCCAAAGCTGGGAATTTCTTCTTATATATTCGATAGGCCCGCAACAATCTATTATCTCGGAGGTCATTTACACGGTTGGCAAGGCGGGAAGGAGCTGATCGTTATGAAAAATGATAAAGAAATGTATCGATTCACCACAAGAGTTTCTTCAACCACGCCGTATTTGTACGAAACGATACATTTTGCCACTTCGACACCCGTAAACGCAGGAGACCGTATCACTCTTTCCGCCATATACGATAATCCGAGCAGAGTACCGTTGCGTGGTGCGATGGGAGGAATTGGAATGTACTTCTCCTATAACGAAACGCGAACGAGCCCCGAATAACGGGGCTCGTGTTTCCATCTTCAGCGAAACATCTATTTCTTCACCTTCTTTGCTTTCTTGGTCTCCTTTCGACGAGCATTATTTCCTTTTGCCATAGATATTTTATTAAAAAATAATATTTAGATGGTAGCATGCATTTATGCTTCGAGGCATGCATCTGCTACACATATGAGGAAACGAATTCCTCGACGATTTGCTGCCATTACCTTCAGCCTCCAAGTTAGACGCTCAAAGACTGGCAGAGGTATTTTCACAAACGAAGAAATTCCGCGGGGCGCTTGCATAATCGAATATACGGGGCGACCGGCAACTCAATCTGAAATTAAGGGAAACACGGGTAAATATCTCTTTTGGACAAGCAAAACAACAATGATCGACGGAAATATTGCCGGCAATCGCGCGCGCTTCATTAATCACTCGTGTGTGCCGAATTGCGAAATAGACATTCGTAAACAGCGTGTATATGTGTTTGCAAAGAGAATCATTCAAGCTGGGGAAGAGCTTACCTACGATTACGACACTGAATATTTTGATACGCACATCAAGCCAGTCGGGTGCCTGTGCAGCCGATGCTTTTCTAGAAAAGCGGCCGCCTCGATTACTGATTAAGTACCGTTCGCACTGATTTATCGACAAAACCTGTCTGAGCAAGTGCTTTTGCTTTTTGAAACTTTTTTACCGCGACTTCCGTAGCGTTACCGTAATAGCCGGTTGGCGTTCCAGAAAGATATCCTTGCAAAATAAGTAGCTTCTGTAACTCAATAACATCGGCATCATCGTCCCCTACGCCCATAAAATGTTCGAATACATATTTTCCACTTGGAGGCGCCGCTGGGGCGGACACACTGGACGTGCCCGGAATAAGAGTGTTGAGCGCCACGCGCGTCGAAGGGCCCACAACACCGAGCGCATCGAGCCCATGCGCGCCCTGGAATTTCTTCACTGCCGAGATAGTCGCGGGGCCATAATTTCCGTTTGGCGTCCCGCTAAAGAATCCCTCCTTCACAAGCAGTTCTTGTAGTTTTTTTACTTCATTCCCGTTGGAGCCCGAGTGAAGATACAAACTGAACACAAACGATGGAATATTCACAGACGCCGTTGCCCCGCCCGAGTCCGACTGCACTTTCATCATTGTTTGAAGTGCGGCGAGTTTTGCTTGTAAATCGCCTAGCGCCGAGCTTGAAGATGCGGTTGATGTCGCAGTCACAGCAGCGGGCACGGTGCCACTTTGGTCTGTCACGGTAATAGTCACCGTTGTCGAAGCGCTTTGCCCATAGGCGCCAACCACGCCGGTTACGAGGAGAGTGTGAACGCCTATGTCGGAAACCTGTGGAGTCCAGTAAAAATTCCCAGAGGCGTTGATGTTGCCATTTGTCACCGTCGAAGGTGCAGAAGACTTATCGACCACCGAATAGCCTGTAGGAGAAAAATTCACAGCGCTCATTCCGAAGGAAACATATTGACCCGGCTTAACCTTGTCACTTGGAAGGATCGGCTGAGGGGCAAGCGTTGGCCCCGCGCCGACGCGAAACGGAACATTGACCGATGAATTGTGCCCAAGCGTGTCAGATACGTAAATAGTTAGCACATGGTCACCATCTTGCGAAACATCTGGGACCCAGGTGAAAACGCCCGAAGCAGGGATGGTGACGTTGACGGCGGTCGATCCGCCGAACTGATCACTTATGCTAAATTTTGGATTCGTAAACCCAATCGGGTTAACGGTAAAAGTAAACGTGTTGCCTGCTTTCAGACCAGATGCGGGAGAAATGGAGCCCACCGTTACTGATGGTGGTGGTGAGACGGTAATAGTCTGTGACACCGTCGCATAATTGCCGTCGCTGTCGGTAACTGTAAGCGTCAAATTGTGAGTGCCCACATCGGACGCGTTCGGCGTCCACACCACGTGGCCAACCGCACTAATGTTGCTGCTAGAAAGTGATGTTGCACTAAATGAGTCCGCAATTTTGTAGTACGGCGTAGAAAAGCCTGTCGCCGCAATGTCGAAGACAATGCTGTTTTTGGCCATGACGGTGGCTCCTGGCGTTAGAGCCTGAATGGTGACCGCGGCAGCCGCATCCGCCTTTCCATTGGGAACGAGAAGCAGCACGACCCCAATGAGAAGAAAACGCACGGTATTATTTTTAAAATGTGACGAGGTTTTAAAGGAATATTTCATCGTTAAAATATATCACAACAAAGGACCGCAAATACACGGCGCGCATTCATTTAGACACTGCTTTTGCTCAAAAACAGATACCCTCCGAGCCATACAAAAAGCGGGCCAGTAATCGCGAGTAAGATCGGATACCAATGATTCCCAAGATGCCAGCCACCTATGGCTCCCGCAACGCCGCCGAGCCCTCCCAGAATCATCAATGCATATATGTGGTTCCATGCATTGTGAGGAGCAAGTCGCGCGGTTATGTACCCTCCGACAACCGTAAAAATGCTGCGATACAGAAGTGCGAGAACGAGCATCCAGGGCACATACCCCTCCGGATTGGTCTGGGGCGGCAAAATACCAACCCCTTCGAGCACTGCATCCGTTGCGATTGAAAGCACGGCAACGCTAATAAACCCCCCAAGCACCGCCCCAACACTCTTCAAAATGTTCATGATATTACTTCTTAACACTTGTAACCCACCCCTCGTCTTTAAACGCTGCCCAAATAGCCATCGAGTGACCGTGCCCAAGCTTGAACTCTTTAGCGAGAAATGAAACAACAGCAGTCGCATTCATATCCTTTGCAAAGACGCCCTTCTTTTTCATGAGCATCATAAAGTCTTTAGGGCTTTTTCCCGTCTTAGTTTTAATGTTGTCGATATAGGCTTGAAACGACATATCTACATCGCGCCGATAATCGCCCCCATGACTGCCATCACAACAAGTGAACACGCCGTTTCAAACAGCCAAAGTTTGAGAGTGCGTCCCATCCAAATAACCTCAATTGAGGTTGCCGTCACGAGAAATCCAAACCACACAATTAGACCGAGATGAATTCCATCTTGGAGTGCGCTCCCGGTGAGATACGGAGTTTTTGAAGCGAATAAAATTAAGACCGCCAGCATATAGGCCGTAATGAAATTCACCAGCAAATTCCACCCCAATTTTGGCAGCATGTCGACGAACTTTTCATTTCCCGTGGGATGAATATTTGCGAGTTTCATCCACAGCTTTCCTGTAACAGGTCCATGAAATAAAAATCCTAAAACGAAGGCGCTAACGGCCGCAAGACTCACTGCGACAAGATTAATTGGAAGCATGATGATTAATTATTTTTTAAATTAATAACAATTTCTTTTCCTACGCGTTGTAGGCAGCTTCTAGTTTTGATATGTCGAACTTTTTCATCTTGAGAAACGCCTGCGTGACACGGTCGCGCTGCTCGTTGCTCCCCTTGCCCATCATCTCGTTCATTATGGTCGGAACTATCTGCCACGATACGCCGTATTTGTCCTTGCACCAGCCGCACCGCTCCGACGCCGGAACTGACGAAAGCTTGCTCCAAAAGAAATCAATTTCTTCTTGGGAGTCGCAATATACGATAAAAGAAATTGCTTCATTGAAAGTAAAATCATGGGGCGCGGAACTATCCATTGCCATAAAATGTTCGCTTGAAAGCGTGAATCGCGAATGTTTTATATATCCCTCCACGTCACCCTCGCCTTTTTCGTATGACACCTGCATTTCGGATTTTGAGTGAGGGAATACACTGCAGTAGAAATCGATCGCTTCTTTTGTTTTCCCAGCTTTGTCCTGGGTAAACATCATCATGGGTGTGATTCTTTGTGCCATCTCGTGATGTTCGCTCATCGACAATTGCCACGAAAGGCCAAATTTGTCTTGGAGCCAGCCGTATTTTTTCGCCCATGGGTAGGCTTGGAGCGGCATTAGCACTTTGCCGCCGTCCGCAAGTGCGTCCCACACTTTTTGAATAGCTTCCTCTTCTTTAAATGTGACAAACATCGATATCGAAGGATTAATCTTGAAATACGGGCCGGCGCTGATGGCCATGAATTTTTTTCCAGTGAGGGTGAAGGCAACGATGTCCGTGTCCCCCGAAGGTGTGCCCGTTATGGTGTTTACGCTATTTACTTTTGAGTCAGGTAGGAGCGATGCGTAAACGGCAGTCGCTTCTTTTGCCTCAGTATCAAACCAGAGATGCGGAACAATCTTTTGCATACATTACTTCTTTAGATAGCTATCGAAATAAATTGCGTGACACGTGTATCCCCCTGGATTTTTCTTCAAATAATCCTGGTGATACCCTTCCGCTTCGTAAAATGCGGTAAATGGCTCAAGAGTTGTTACCACGGGATCTGTCCAACGTCCAGACTGATTTACGATGTCGATCATGTCAAGTGCCGTTTCTTTTTCTGCTTGGTCAGCAAAGAAAATTACGGAGCGGTACGAGGTACCGCGGTCATTTCCCTGCTGGTTTAGCGTCGTCGGATTATGAATTTGAAAAAAGAAGTCGAGAATGTTTTTTAAGTCAGTTTTTTCAGCGTCGTATTCGATTTCAACAACTTCCGCATGCCCCGGATGATTTTCATATGTGGGATTTTCATTTTTGCCCCCGGCGTATCCGACTCGCGTCGAAACCACTCCTGGCTGAGAGCGAATAAGATCCTGAAGTCCCCAGAAACACCCACCGCCAAGCACTATCTTTTTGGTCATATATTATTTAGTACATTATACCCCCGTGTTTCCGCAAAGTCCGACCTAGTGGGAGACACTGGATTTTCAAATTAGTATCCTACACGAAATCGGCGGGGTTAAATAATTCAATAAGCGGTTTTATTTGATGGCTAACATTTTTCGTTTGGCCTAGCTCTTCCTTCGAGAAAAATTTCACCTCCCTGCATTCTTCAGAAGGCACAAGGTCGTGTAGATCTTTTATTTCAAAACGATACGCGAGGAGCAGAATGTAAAACCAGCCCATGCCACGCGCATTATCTCGACGGTATGTCCAGATATACGTAGGCTTCTCATCGATCCATGTCACACCCAGGCCCATCTCCTCTTTGACTTCTCTTCTCAGAGCATCTGGAATTGATTCCCCAAAATCGAGTCCACCTCCCGGCAATTCCCACACAGGATCTTCGAGAATGAAATCATGACTCATGAGAAGTTTGCCGTCCTCAACATGAAGACCCTTGACGGCAACTCGGTGAAATGAATCCGGAAAATCAGGTGATTGCTGAGGAGCTTTCTGGTGTGGATTTATTCTCATGAGAGTAAGATAGCATATTCAAACTGATCACTGAATTTATGCGTGGGGCATCTTCCAGATTTCAGAGATCTTGAGATGATTCAACATGCGCTGCTTTGGATGAACAAAAGTGTAAACGTTCTCAAACCGTGTACTATGATGAAAAGACGAGTATGAATAATTTCAAAAATAAAGAGTTCATTACCGAGTGCTTGTTGGGCACCGCACTTTTCTTTTCCAGTCTCATCATTCAAAGCTACGCGGTACTCTATTCAAATAAACAGGCGAGTAATTTCGTAACTGATATTGTTCTCAGTAATACCCCCGCATTCGACGTGTATTATGCGTACGTATATGGCGCAATGCTACTCATCGCGCTCATTGTTTTAACCTGTCTCAAAAAACCAGCGAGTATTCCTTTTGTCCTAAAAAGTATTGCCCTTTTCACCTTGGTGCGCGCGTTCTGTATATCGCTGACACACCTTGGTCCATTTCCATCGCAGACCGATATAGACAGCGGGCTATTTATCACCTCCTTCCCGTCTTTCTTTACTGGGAACGGTTACTTTTTTTCCGGTCACACCGGTCTGCCATTTCTCATGGCGCTGACTTTTTGGGAAGCAAAATATCTGCGATTCGCGTTTTTAGGGTTTACGGTAATACTTGCAACCGCCGTACTTCTCGGCCACCTTCATTATTCAATCGACGTCGTCTCCGCCTTCTTTATTAGTTTTGGCGTCTTTAGTATTGCAAAAGAATGGTTCAAAAAAGACTGGCTCCGCCTATCGCAAAACTACTAGCCGTTATCGTCTCTTCTTTTTCAAGCTCTTGAATTTCACTGAGCCGCGACGAACACCCTTAGCCGCGAGCATTTTGTGCTTCGCCACAAGACGTTTCTTCGTTTTATGCGAACGCGTCTTTCTGTTTTTAATATCTTGATTTGCTCTTTTTGCCATAGGGATATTGTAGCATGAATATTGGGGAGTTTTTTTCGGATTCGGATAATTTTACGCCAAAAGAAACAGGGCTTTTCTAACCTTATTACAGTTTTCCGCTCAATACGAAAACCAAGCTGATGACCCCAAATACAAATGCCCACACCACCGCTCCTGAAGCTAGGTCTTTACTACGGCCAATCGCTTCATCGTATTCGGGATGAAGTTTAGTAAGTGCTACTTCGATAGCCGTATTTTGAATTTCGGTAACTACAATGAAAAACCAACAAAATATCAGCAGTAAAAGTTCTTTTGCTGAAAGCGGTCCAAATATGAAATATATGGTTGGTATCCCGATAATCCCAAAAACGATAGTTTCGAAGCGGACCGCAAAGTCGCATGTGAAGGCATGATGCAGACCGCGAAGCGGATGGGAAAGTCTAGTAATCCAATATTTCATATCGAATTTTAATTATATAGCTTTCTGCTCTTTTACTAAACGACGCGACTTGAGCGCGATAACCTAGCTCAACTTGGCTACATTATACGACCAAGTTCAAACTTTTTTCGAGCGCGAGAGCTAGTCGCGCGCTCCGCGCGCGTGGTGGCTTTGTACCGAATTGTACGATTAGATTCCGTGCTGACTCTCTCGGACGCGCCTGCTGGCGCGTCCTCGGCCCCCGCCCCGCCGCACACTCCTCCATCCTCATCTATTTCACGGGGGTTTTTGAAAATTGAATGGGCGGCGGGGCGGGGGCAAACGGCTCACTTCTTCCCATATGAGCCGTTCATGGGAAGAAGTGAGCCGTTGAATGCAATAAATACAAAGCGGATGCCACGTGTTGTGTTTTGGTACCTTCATATTGATGTTGAATTACCACCCGCCATCCGGCGGGCGGGGTATCTCGCTAGGGCTCGTCCGGCAGTATCGGCGCGCCTCCGGCGCTCCATCGAGTGGGGTGGGCACACCCACCCCCCGCTTCATCGCGCTAGTGCTCCAAAAACCCTCGATTAGATTTATTGCCTCGCGGTGCGTCCGTTCGCTTCGTCTTTGTATCGGTTTCAGATTTGCTAGCTTGCAGCGGGTCTCATTTATCCGCCGCTCCGTTCACGTTTGTGCCTCGGCTTTTGGAGCCTCCTAGCGCGCTGCAGCTCCCCCCACCCGCGGTCAGTATTTCACTTCCGCTTTTCTCGTACATAGTTAGTTATCCGCTTGCGCGGGCCGGCCTCGGTCCAGCGTTCCCTAGCGAGATACCCCGCCCATCCGGAAGGCACCTATTTTATTCATGTGCCTGTCGGGGTCAGGCGCATGACATTCGCCGCGCTTCTCGCGGCTGCGCGTCGTTTGTATATCGCATTCCACTTCCGATTTTCTGCCTCTTTGCATGCAAAATGCGTCACGGCTTTGTGTAGGTTACCGCTTTTCCAGTTTTCCCGACTTGCTGTATTTTTCCCTCCTTTTCCAATACCGAGAGATACCGTGTCGCCGTTGCGTCGGAGACGTGCAGTAGTTTTTCAACTTCGTCGTTCGTGATTTTCTTTTTCGCGTCAAGCAATTCCAAAATCTTTTCGAGCTTCTTTCGCTTTCGGTCTTGAATCGTAGCGCGCGCTTTCACCAAGAGATCGCGGGCGACGTGGGTGACGCCAGTTGGTGCAGCGGCCAGTGGCGGTGCGCTCGCGGTCGGGGCAGGGGTGGGCTCGGGTGCCAACGGCTCACTCTCTGGTATTTGAGCCGTTAGCGGTTCAACTGCGACCGGCGTGGCCTCCTGTGGCTGCGAAATCGGCTCTACGGGCGCTGCTTCTGACTGCGGTAAAGTTTCGTCGGCCATTGCTTTATTTTACCGCACGAAAACGGCTGAACATTAGCCAACTCAAACGCCTCACATAGTTGACGATCAAGCACTTGCATCCTTGTAAGAAAGTGGTATAATTGTACTATCGTACTTTAAAGTGCTCGTCCCATTACTTCAATCCATCGTATCTCGTTACGTCCGTGCAAGTCTGCTGGTCTACCTGTATAAACAATTTTAAAACCACTACCCTCAAGCAAGTCTACAAGTTCCTGGGGTGTGTAATATCGGAAAAACCTTTCGTGCTTCGAAAGAGTGTCGGAGACGACGGCCACCTTTTCCTTACCCAATTGTTCTTTTACGGAAATGTACACCCACCCGCCACCCTTTAGGACCCTATGGAATTCTGAGAGAGCCTTCCCGACCTCTTCAATCGTATCTAAATGTACAAGAGAGGCATGTGCCCAAACTCCGTCAAAGGTGCTGTCATCAAATGGTAATTCGAGGAAGTTAGCGTGTATATACTCGACGTTTGGATTTCTTTGACGTGCAACATCAAGAAGTCCTTGCGAAAAATCCACTCCTAAAGTTTTTACACCCATCTCGGAAAAGGCTTTTGATTCTCTTCCTGGGCCGCATCCGGATTCGAGTACAAACGGATTCGACGGGAGATATGAAATAAATTTCTTGATGGAATCGAGCGGGACTGTCTCATAGACCTTCCGTGAGTACTCTTCTGCATTTTGGTCGTACCACTCGATTGTGTCTTTAAATCCTTTTATGCGCATACAAAATTAGCCTCGCCTCTGTTCTGTATTGTGACAAATTCTTGTTGTTCAAAGAATGAAATTTAAGACCTTAATGCCGAAATCAGTTTGAACAAAGCAACAATATCTTCCTTTGAGCTATCTTGATATCTACCAAAATTCTTAATAACAACATGTGCGTCGGGATACATGTTAATTGCGCGGTCTGCCAACCGATGACTTGCTTCCTGGGGTTTCTCTCTCACTAAATCCGGTGAACGTTGCCGCATTCTTTCCTCGCGCAACGAGTCAGGGGAATACACAGCTATGACCAAGGATTTTTCAAGTAAATCTTGAGGCACGACACTTTCTCTATTGTTGATGATTGCATTGTTTCCAGAAAATACCGGGATTTTATTTCTGTCGACATCCAGAAAGCCGTATTGCTCTTCACGGCCTTCTTCCATCTTTCGTACCCAATGCATCCCAATTTCTCCTCGCTGAACCAATGCATTAAACTCATCTGTTGATACAAACTGATTCTCAACCAAATCGTCGTTAGCGCGTTGTGGCCGAGTGATTACTCTCTTGGGAATTTGAAACACCGTATTTAGGGCATCTTCGGACTTAATCGCGTTACGAAGCGCGTCCACGAGAGTAGTCTTTCCGGCAAGTGAAGAGCCAACAAAAACTACATTTGAAATGTTGCCGAGCATCTCAAGATTGGCAGACCGCATACGTATACTGTCCAAATCCATGGTTTCCAGGGCGTCTCGTAATCGCGCACCGTCACCCCCTGAGGCAATCTCAGCACCTGTCTTAGGTCGGCGCAAATATCGCAGTAAAGCCGCGACGCTTCTCTCCTCTGAAAATTGCTCAGCATTTAAAGCCAGGGCTTCTACTTGATTCTTAGGCATCCAGACTACCTCAATGTTTTCTCCAAGCTCCAAATTCTGAGAACCTTGTTTAGACCTATCCACGGTCGCTCCAAAGTAATGTAAATCCCACTCAACCGTAGCGCCCAGTTTTGATGTCGAAAGATAGTCCACTTTCTCGGGAGCAAACCCTGTTTCCTCTCCGGATTCTTTCAACGCAGCTGCTTTAGCTTTTTCAATAATATCGTTGCCGGTTTGTTTAAATTCATTGTACTCGCCAAGCGAATCAAAAACCTTCCCGCCCGGGAGACGATAATCAACTTTATTCAGCTCGCGTCGAAATTCGCGAGTGAGAAGAATATTACCTTGGCCGTCGTCCATAATTAACCTTACGCCTGGGCTCCTGCGGACCTTTTCAAAGGTTAGTTTCTTGCCTTCGATTTCGACTGGCTCCGTAACGACCTCAAATAACTTGCCCTGATAGGTGATTTTTTCGCCTACAGGTTCGGATTTTATCTCCTCCTGCTGAGGTTCATTTTCCGGAAGTCCTAAAAATTTTCTTCGAGAAATGTCTTCCATATGTTCGATATCCTACCTTACTTTTGCTCAAACTGCTGCATAAGCAAAGGGATGACTTGTTTACGTAAAATCAAACCAGATCGCTCTGCAACAGGCCCCTGGAATGTCACGTTTAGACCTCTTTCTAACAGTTCTTTAGTACCAATATCGTTGGTGACGAAAAAAGTCTTCTCGTCTTCGAGGTCCAGTGTGTTTTGAAAGATATAATCTAGAAGCTGACTTTTTTGGATTTTATATAACTCTTGGACAATTTCATCAGAGCGTTCTTCCAGGAGCTTTTTTGCATCGATGATTTCGACCTGCGCGATGCCCACGGATTTACCGCCTATAGTAAATTTCTTAAAGTCGCTGCCAATTCTCTCGGCCAACTTTTGCCCTGACAAATTTGACTTCGCCGTAAATAAATCCTTCGAAAAACTCTCAGGCAGCTCGGCTATTTTGTTGAGCCAGACAGCAGCTTCTCTATCGCGATTAGTAGTAACACTACCTTTAAAGTTAAGTGTATTGGAGATAATCGCAGCATATAGAAGCGTTGCCGCACCTTTGGATATATCAACTCCACTTTGAATAAATTTCTCTGCCACAAGTGTGGCAGCCGCGCCCACAAGTTCAATTTGAACTTTGGCGTTAAAGAATTTATCTGCTTCGTTTACCTTACGATGGTCAATAACTTCTATAATTTTTACAGATGCATCTGCGCCTTTTAGATCGTGAATATCACTTGCATCTACCAGTACCACCTCATCGAAATTGTCTGCATTTGAAATCTCTTGTGGATACTGCAAATTAAACCGGTCCAACACATATCGAGCTTCGTCATGCTGCTTACCAACAACCCCTCCAATCGCACTCTTGTCAGATTTTTCCAAGAATTCCGCATATGCAACGATGCATGCTACCGCATCGAGGTCAGGGTTTTCGTAGCTGGTCACGAGAATTGATTTCATGTTATTTAGATTACTTTCAAGATAAACACTACCACAATCGGAACAAGGTTTCTTTACGGTTTCAAATATGAAAACCTCCCGGAGTCGAAGTCGACCCGGGAGGTTAAAGTTGCGTAAGGAGATCAAAAGATGCTCCCTGTGCGCGAATCGTCAGACACATCAGTAGGGTCGATAAGATGACCGATGTGATGATATTCACGCATTCGCGGAGAGTGCGACCGTATGTCCTGGTCAGCCACGAACATTAACGGGCCGTTCGTTTGAGGGTCGCAGAGAAGACGCAGCATCTCGATTGTCGTAGAGCCGGCGATTAGCGGTCTGTACTCTTGCCAATTCCGCTCAGCAGCCGAGGAGCCGTGACCGATTCTCGCTAACTCTTGGGCTCCGTCCACGACCGGAATTAAGGGTTTATCGAGCTTTACTTTGAGTCCCGTTTGCTTCACGAGCTCTGCGAGTTGTCCGACCAGACCGAAGCCCGTGATGTCGGAGACAATCTTAATCATTGGATTTCGATTGAGCTCCAGACCATCAGTGTTTGGCGTCTTCATTACGGCGAGCGCATCTCGTTCTGTCTCTGGAGGGCATTCACCCTCCTTAACAGCACCGATGGCGATGCCAACGCCAAGTGGTTTTGTTACCAAGATATGGTCACCCGGCTGCATTGCGGGCTTTGGCGAGACTTTAAGTTTCTCGCCAAACACCGAAAGGCCGAGAAAGGGCGGATCGCCATAAGCTGTGTGGCCGCCCAATATCTCGCACTTGACCCGTTCGCATGCATGCTGCATAGCGGCGACTGCTTCGATAAGTTGGGGCCAGAGACTGCTGTCTCGCGGCCAAATGGCAACCACGAGAGCGACACGGGGTCGCACTCCGCTTGCCCACAAGTCGCTTAATGCATGTAACGCCGCGATGATACCGTAGTCTTCGGGCGTTCGAGCTATGGGCCCGATAAAGTCAATTGACCCTCCAAAGCGTGCCTTTCGTCGTCCTATCGAGAACGTGTGAGAACCCGCATCTTGAAGTCCCAGGTGCTCAATTTTTAAGTTCAGTCTGTCGCGCAGGATTCCTAAATCCCGCGAGTCGACTTTACAGGCACAGCCCGCAGTCTCTGTTAGGTCTAGCAGACCTAGTTCTGTCAGAGCCATTGAGGGATTCAACTAAATTCTCCAATGTATTTAAATCTACCCCCGCAGACTTCATACCTCTTAAAGAGTGACTGTCTTTATTGAGGAAAAGTTCCGAATTATCTTGCTGTTGAAGGACACTCAGATAATTTTTAGCATCTTCTGTTGAAAAATAAGGAGACTTTATAGGTTGTTCGTCTTTAGGCATATTTCATTTGGTTACTTACTTTTGACGCGACTTGAGCGCGAGAACCTAGCTCAAACTGGCTGCCAGACTTGGACTCGAACCAAGATACTCAGATTCAGAGTCTGAGGTCCTACCATTAGACGATCTGGCAATATTTGAAAAGGCGCGTCGACGCCCA
>JAYTPG010000047.1:0-8456 GCA_043747375.1 Candidatus Kaiserbacteria bacterium
GTGCTTCTTAGTTGCGGGTAGATTGCAAGCCTCCAGGTCACGATGAGCGCAGTGGACACAAAAAGATAGAGTACAAGATTTGTTTTCGGTGCAATTCCAAAAACTGGCACAAAGAAAAAGAAAAGTGCTGCTATAAGAATATTAATGAGTTGCGCGGAAATAATAGTCGTTGGAAGCTTACTGCGAAAAAGACGTGTGTGTTTTCCGTACAACCCCGCGAGAAAAAAGACCACGAGCCACCCTACAAAAAAGAGGGAGAACGGCACCACGTGAGTCCAAAATAAATCGTTGCTAGGAAAGGCAAGATACCGCACAAATAAGGTAAGCCATAGTGAGACGAAAAATACACATATATCCCCCGCTAGAAGAGTGAGGTATTCTCGCTTGGGAACAAGCGTCATATCGTGTACTATGACATTAAATAAACTATGATTCAAGCCAAGAATCTGTCTTCGGAGACGAAGCCCTTTCCGAGAAAAAAACTGCTTTTCGTCATAACAAAATCGAATTTCGGAGGCGCACAGCGATACGTGTACGACCTTGCCAGTCATCTAAAAGATAAGTTCGATGTTTCGGTCGCGTTTGGTAATGGCCCAATGTCAGTCGAGGCAGGAATTCTTTCTCAAAAATTAGCGCATGCCCGCATCCGCACGATTTTAGTTCCTGAACTCTCTCGCGACGTTGGGTTTTCCGACATCTCAGCGTTCCGTGGCCTGTATTCCCTTCTTCGACGGGAACGCCCCGACGTACTTCACCTCAACAGTTCAAAGGCGGGCCTGCTCGGAAGCGTTGCAGGGAGGCTTCTTGGAATCAAAAAAATTATCTTTACTGCGCACGGTTGGCCCTTCTGGGAAGAGCGGAACTCTTTTTCTCGCGCAATTATTTTCTTTCTTTCGTGGCTCACCGCATCACTTTCAGATAAGGTAATCTGTATTTCCGGTTTCGATAGGGCCGTTCTATTGCCCACTCCGTTTGCCGGTAAAAAACTGGTGGTGATTCGCAATGGAGTTGAAGCAATCAACCTTCTCGAAAAAGAACTCGCCCGAGAGAAGCTTTTCACTCCGCAAGAAAGCGTGGCCCATGCAAACGACGCCTGGGTTCTGACGAGCGCCGAACTGACCGATAACAAAAATCTTTTTACAGGTATAGATGCAGTCGCGCTCTACAATTCGCGAAATTCTCGGAAAATATTCTGGTCCATTATGGGAGACGGTGAAGAATTGCAAAATCTTGAGGAATACGCTCGTGGTCGCGGAGTAGATTATCAGATGAAATTTCTTGGGTATGTGCCCGAGGGCAGTGCCTTCTTTTCCGGTTTTGATGCCTTTTTTCTCCCATCAAAAAAAGAAGGACTTCCTTATGTTCTTCTCGAGGCTGGCCTCGCGGGCTTACCGGTCGCCGCAGGGGCGGTTGGCGGCATACCCGAATTAATCGGCAATGGAGTTGAGGGCGGAATCGGAAATCCACGTGATACAGAGGCGCTTACGGAAATACTCACACTTGCTCTCCAGCACCCGGAATGGGGCGTTGCGCTAAAAGCAAAAGTGGAACATGAGTATGGGATGGACCAAATGATCAAAGAAACAACGGCGCTTTACGCATCTAAATAATTCCTATCAGCTCCGTTTCGTCACGGACATGAGCAGGGCGCGCGCGCCGACGAAGCCCCATCAAGACGCCAAGAGCGAAATATTCGGTAAGTAAATGTGAGCCGCCGTAACTCATAAAGGGCAGTGTACTTCCCGTAATGGGAAGGAGTCCGATATTCATGCCGCCGTGAACAATAAACTGTGCAATGAAATAAATAGCGATGCCGGTCGCAAAGAGTGTGTCAAAGTTGTCGACGCCGTGGGAGGCGATGCTAAGAATTCGAAAGATGACAATACCAAAAAGAGTCATGAGAATAATGACCCCCGTAAATCCCCACTCTTCAGCAAACGACGCAAAAATAAAGTCAGTTTGATACTCAGGCAGGAATCGAAGTTTTGACTGAGTCCCGTACCCGATCCCCTTTCCAAACGCTTGGCCGCTGCCCACCGCGACGGTTGACTGGTACGCGTTATAGCCGGTGCCGCGAATGTCGGTAAGCGGATGAATAAAGGTGAGAATTCGCTGCTTTTGATATTGATGCAACCCGTAGTGCCACGCAAGACCGAAAATAATAGCGGCTGAAAAAAAGAGAGCCGCGATGTGTTTCCATGAAATGCCAGAGACCAGCACCATGCCAAACCACGTACTCGCGATAATAATTCCACTACCGAGATCAGGTTGCAAAAAAACTAAGAGAAATGGTATGAACGCGTACACGCCAGAGATGAAAATGTGTCTGAAATGAGCAATTTCAACATGCCTGCGAGCGAAGTATTTTGCGAGTACTGCGACAAGAATTAATTTTGCCGGGTCGGAGGGCTGGAACGCAAAAAAGAGCAGATCGAATCGGTTTTGAGCTCCTTTTACGAGCGCGCCAAATGAAAGAATCAGCATGAGGAGCACCATGAGAATGCCGTATATAACGGCAAGTATCTGGGTGCGACGCAAAAAGCGATATTCAAACGCACTCGCAAAAAGAAAAACGCCTATCGAAAGAGCGATCCAGATCGCCTGTTTCTCGAAAAAAGTATTCTCGGGAGAAAAGCTGCGCATTGTAGCGAGCCCAAGTAATGAAATTGCCAGGGCAGCCGCAAACGTAAACCAATCGGCATACGCAAACAGGCGAGTTTCTGTTTCTCTCAAACTTCCGACGCGCAAACGTGGCATTACTTCATTGTGCCACGAAGCACTGTTTTCATGCTACTTTGCGGTCCACGCGGGAACTGGCGGCAAAATCGGCAGGATATCAACCCTCCCAACAGGTTCTGCAAAAGGCACTGGCCAGGTAAAGACGAGCGACGTGCTCTGCCCCGCATCAAGTCGATCGATTTTGGACGCTGACGCCGCAAGTGCGTTGCCTGCGGTGTCAAAGGCAACTGCGATGAACGAAATATTGAGGATGTTCTTTACGGAACTATTTCGAGCTTCTGCAGAGATGCGCGGATTCGTCATCACATCAGAAATTTTCCTGTCACTTACCACAATGGCTTTGGATGCATCTCTTAAATGTTCCCATCTCCAATCTTTTTGAGTTGTAAGAAACGTGTGTGTGACGATTCTGTTTCCTGCGCTAATGTTGTTTTCAAAGACTGGAGTGACGCCCCCCGGCATCACGTAGGTGCTCCCTGCTCGCTCCGCAACAAGAACGTTTTCTGAGTCATATAATTTAAATTGGTACGAAATCTTTCCCACACCAGCGTCGTCGTTCGGATTTTGAATGTATCCTGCTGCAGAATACTCGCCGTCACGCACTTTAAATGCACGCGCCCAAAGAACTGAACTTGGCGCGAGCGTGCTGGGGTCGGAAAACCGACAAGGGCCTCCAAGGTCGGGCGATGTTTCACCTTGATCCTGTTTGCCATTGGTACAGCTCGACGGAATAGAGTTGTACCAATAAAAAAGCGGCACACCAAAAAGAAGTGCGAAAAATAGAACAACACCTATAATATAAAGAATCTTCCTGCGAAGTGCCCACGACATTCATGCAATTATATACGAAGAAGCTGGCCTTCTTCTTGCAATATTGAAACTGAGTGGTACTGTTTCTCTATGATTTCTGGAACAGCTAATTCTTTCTTTAGCTTCTTTTTCTTTAGTAGTCCCTCTGCGAAGAGAGGATTGTAATCACTTGCCCCTGATTGCAGCCCCCTCTTCGGAGGGGGTTTTGCACTGAAGCAAAGCTCAAAGACATGGAGGCACTCATGTCGGAGAATTGTGGACGAACAATCAAGGTCATAGTCGAGATGGAAGAAGTTGGTGGAGGGCGCGGATTTGTGTGCAAAGGGGGAGAGGTGTTGATTTGCAGAAACGGGAAAGTGGTCAGTTCATTTCTACCTCCCCAGAAGACAAAATTCTTCAGCCCCGCACTTCCCATAATACAAATTGCGCACTTCCTTTCACAAAGCTTTTCCTCTACATGACATGATCTAGTTAGACCACGAACAAAAGGTGCTTCCACACTCGGGAGCGCCTTTTCCTATTCTAATTCGTTTAAAAACTTTGTGTTGGCGGCGACCTACTCTCGCCTTACGACTACCATCGGCGCAGATGGGCTTAACTTCCCAAAGTGAATATTGTCGGAGTGAGAACGGGTGTTAAAACTTTTTGTTCTGGCGCCTAGCTACTCTCGCCTTTCGACTACCATCGCCTCAAGAGGGCTTAACTGCCGTGTTCGGAATGAGAACGGGTGTGGCCCCTCCGATGAAGCACCAGAACAAAACTTTCTAACGATGTTGGAGTGAAAACTAGCAAAGAGAGATATCCCCCATCGCCAAACCACCAACACACAACTTTCAAACAAGATCTCGTCCCGGTGATGTCTAGAAAAGAGACGTCCCCCTCTTCCTTATACCACCAGTACAAAACTTTCAAATTTTTTAAGCATCTGGAAGTGGAATAATGAAAAGAGTGGTCGGAGCGGAAGGATTTGAACCCCCGACCCCTCAGTGAGCAGCTGGTGATTAAACCAATTGCAATTCTGAGTGCGCTACCCGACTGCGCTACGCTCCGACAAAGGGAAATCACGTTCCCACTTCCAGATACTTATTATTTCGAAGAGCATTTACTGCTCATTGACACTGAAGAGCGACACAGAGAAATCCTTGCGTTTACGCGACTCTCAAAATTCCTTTCGAGAGTTCTGTCGGCGAATTAGTACACCTCGGCTAAATGCATTACTGCACGTACACCTAGTGCCTATCAACGTGGTAATCTCCCACGGGCCTATAACGATTCCTTATCTTGGAGTCGGCTTCCCGCTTAGATGCTTTCAGCGGTTATCCAATCCCGACATAGCTACGGGGCGGTGCAGTTGGTACTACAGCCCCCAGACCAGAGGTCAGTTCATTTCGGTCCTCTCGTCGCTTACTTCCCCGGTTTCCCGGAGCGCAGACTATATCTTAATCCTTCCGCGCATTCGCGGCTCAGGATCGTGGCATGTTACCTATACGAGCAGTCATTCTCACTTGGAATGATTCTCCGACGTATAAGTCAAGTGCGTAGGCACTTAGTCGTTACGGGGTCAAACCTAAATACCGATTCAATTCCTCCTTACTGAACTTGCTTCGACTTTTGTAATTCTCGCTTCGAATTTCGAAAACAAGATCTACGAGCCTGCGCAATTCACTCTTGGACATATCGCGAATAAATTTTAGGGAAAGCAGTTTGCATGCAACTATCGCTGCCTGCACTTGCTTTGCCTTGAATTTGATAAACGGCTTGAGTAGCGTAAGAATCTCTCTTACTTGCTCATATCCATTTATTCTCAGCTCGGTCATTCCGTCGTTACGACGGGAAATATAACCGATGCCTAATTGTTCGCGAATCCAACGGAGTGGCTTTTCATGTCGAGTATCTTGATAGAAGCAGATTGTTGCCATGAACCGAAGCCCACGTTTTGTGTCACTTCGCGCTTTCACTTGCAACATAATACTGCCATCGCCATCAAGAAACCCTGCGATGTATGCCAAATCGGTTTCAAGTCGACTTCCCACGGTATTATCATATCACTTTCCGGTCCTCAAGCGAGTAGCGTGCCACGGACCATCGTGCACATTCCTCTCGGACAGGGAGCAATTTAGACTCCACCGTTATAAGCCACATTGTCATCAGGGATCTCTCCCTGAAGTAGCAATACTTTACTAGAAACAAATCTCCTCAAGAATCAACGCCTACAGCAGATTAAGACCAACCTGTCTCACGCTATGTATGGTCAATTTACATTTGGACTATATCTTCGTCTGCTCTTGCGAGTTAAGACGGCTGACGTTTAGTCTCTACGGGGTTTTATGAATTTCATTGAAACGAAACTCACAAAACTTCCCTCGGTGTTAGTGCGCCTTGCACTTCCACCGATACAGTCAACTTCATACTTCCCTATTTCTAGGAAAGACCGCCGTGAATCTGTCATTCCTCGGGATTCAAACCGCTCATGTGCCGACTTTTCAGCATCTGAACGGTTTGAACCCAGCTCACGTACCTCTTTAAATGGCGAACAGCCATACCCTTGGGACCTTCTCCAGCCCCAGGATGAGATGAGCCGACATCGAGGTGCCGAACATTGTCGTCGATTTGGACTCTTAGACAATACCAGCCTGTTATCCCCAGAGTAACTTTTATCCGTTAATCTTCTGTTGCATCTAATGCAAACAGTCGGTTCACTTTGCTCCGCTTTCGCGCCTGCTTGTCATGTACGACTCGCAGTCAAGCCACCTTATGCCAATGCACTATCGTCACGGTTTCCATTCGCGACTAGGTGACCTTAATAGGCTCCTCCGTTACTTTTTAGGCACTATGTTACGTTTACAAAGGACCGTCCTTTGTAAAGATGCAAATATTTCTATTGCACTCTCTGCATCGCTGCAGAGGTCGGACTATATCATCATCTGCTCCTCGCAGATGGCTAGCGTGTAGTCTCTACGGGGTCAATATGAACTTCATATGACTTCCCTCGGTATTGTCTTTGCAAAAGTAACTTTTGCAGAGGTGTTCACCGATATAGCTAACTTTTCGCACATGATCACTCATGTGCGTCCCCCTTTTGTTTTGTATACTTTCCGGATAAAGAAAGTTTTAGGCGCCTTTCTCAAGGACAGCGCCCCACCGAAACTGCCCATCAGGTACTGTCTTTCTTCGGTTTCTCCGAAGAAGTTAGAAATTACAGTAGTAAAGAGAGGTGTTGCATTGGCGACTCCACAGCGGCCAAAACCACTGCTTCAAAGTCTCCCTCTTACGCTACGCAGAACGCCCGTAATCCCAATACCAAATTGCAGTAAAGCTTCTGGGGTCTTTTCGTCTAGCTGCAGGAAGGCGGCATCTTCACCGCCCTTGTATTTTCACCGAGCAAATCCCCGAGACAGTTCCCAAGTCGTTATACCATTCGTGCGCGTCTGAACTTCATTGTGTTTGACTGAAATATGCGCGCCATATTTCCACTCCCCTTATTTCTAAGGGCATTAGACTATACCTTCATCTTCAAAGAGTCTTGAGAATTGTTCCGAGCGGAAGCTTGCGCTTGCCGGAACCATTCATGTCATACGCGAGTTTGAGAATTTTTCTCAATCCCGGTTTTGTATGATGCTCGCCCAATTTCATTCGATTGCAGATGTCAGCGAATATCAGAAAGTCATTTTGCTTTGCTGATAGAAGCGGAAACCTGAGAAAGTGCGGAATTATCTTGTTCGCAAGATCTTCTGCTTTACGCACTTCATACTTGAGCGTTTTATCGCCCCAGTCTCTGCGGATATGACCGCAAGAAAAGTACGAGTGCATAATATCCAATACTTCGCGTCGATCAAAATTTTGACCAACAGCAAAGCTTGGTTTAATTTCCCATCCCATCCGGAGCTTTGGCCGTTTCGTCACCGAAACGGAAAAGCATCCCTCTCCATCTACGTATCCCGAGATGTATTGTTCGAGTTCTCTCTTTGGAAGAGCTAGCGTGTTACGCCCTTGCATACGTTAAATATACCAAGAACATCTATGCGCGCCTATTTGGCGGTGCATAAGTCGTTACGGGGTCAATCTCTTTCGAGACGACTTCCCACGGTATTATCTTTCCTTCAACACACTTCGTCTGAAGTGCTCGGGTTAAGACTCCACCGTTATGAGCTAGTTGCAAACATCATTGCTGATGTGCGAATCTTCTATGCACATTTCTGCGCAAGCTGGCAATCCAGTTACCAGACAAGGAATTTCGCTACCTTAGGACGATTATAGTTATCGCCGACATTCACCGGGGCTTATACAGCGCCAGCCGTAAATCTTGCGAAATACGACCGACCGTATTTGACCTTCCGGCATTGGTCAGGCATCACCCCCTATACATCCTCTTACGAGTTAGCAGGGAGCTGTGTTTTTGGTAAACAGTCGCTTGGGAATCTTTAGCTGCGAGCCTTCTTGCGAAGGCCGGACCTTATCGCTAACTTACGGTCGCTTTTTTGCCGAGTTCCTTGGGGATCTCTCACTCGTTCGCCTTAGTCTACTCGACCAGAACACCTGTGTCGGTTTGCGGTACGGTTTGTATGTAGTTATGCTTAGAAGTTTTTCTTGGAAGCGCGCTCCTATAAATCTCCATCGGCCGAAGCCTCCGAATTTCCACTCCACTCTCGCTAACCATGCGGATTTACCTACACGGCACAATCATGGCCTGAACCCAAATCCAATAATGGGCTTATAGTACAGCTCTCCGTCCCTCCGTCGCACTACACACAAGTTACGGAATATTAACCGTAAATCCATCGCCTGCGGCTGTCGCCATCGGCTTAGGACCGACTAACCCTTCGATGATCTCCATTGCGAAGGAAACCTTGTTCTTTCGGCGTGCGAGAATCTCACTCGCATTGCGGTTACTCGTGCCAACATTTTCA
>JAYTPG010000048.1:0-18149 GCA_043747375.1 Candidatus Kaiserbacteria bacterium
GCAAGGCCATCCGCAATGATGTGTTCTTCTCCCGTAAGATTTTTAACGAGTGCGTTTGTAGTGAGATAGATCGGCATGAAATCTGGCATACGTTTCCCCACCTCGATCACGTCGGCCGTTAGCTTGCCACTGTAGCCGCCGACAGCGACCATATCCCGCAGGAGTTGGCCCATATCAATATGAATCACGCTGCGCTCGGAGCGCTTTTTGAGTTCAGCAATCAGGAGTTTGACCTGTGTACCCTTCCCCGCACCTTGGGGCCCGAAAAATAGAGTAGTTACAGGATTCATTGGGGTGAGTATACCCTTCCGCCAACTTTTTTCAAAAAGCCTACACAAGGACGTAGCCCTCTTTTCGTAAGATTTCTACCACCTGGTTCACG
Organism: Candidatus Kaiserbacteria bacterium; assembly: GCA_043747375.1. Lineage (GTDB taxonomy): Bacteria > Patescibacteriota > Minisyncoccia > Phycocordibacterales > UBA2100 > UBA10103. The sequence continues at coordinate 383 of JAYTPG010000048.1, forward strand.
GCGTCTTCGAGCTTTCCATCCTCATTTTGAATGTGATGGTCGTACCAACCCGCTTCGCGTTTTACTTCTTCTTCAGTAAATTTTTGACGCTCCGCCCACTCGGATTCCGACATCGGCGAGCGCGCACGGAGTCGGCGTTCAAACGCATCGAGTGACGGTGGCATAATGAAAAGCGTCGTGGCGTTGTAATGTTCTTTTAAATATTTCGCGCCGACAATTTGAATCACGGCGATAACAATCTTGCCGCTCTCAAGACGCATGTCGAGGTCAAGCTTGTAGGTGCCGTAATAGGTGTCGGTTTCGGGCCGATGATAGTACTCGAGAATGTTCCCCTTTTCTAATTCCTCAAGAAATTTCTCTTTGGAGAGAAAATAGTAATTAATTCCCTCCATCTCTCCGGGACGCTTGAGGCGTGTCGTGGCGGTCACCATGAGAGAGACATTATCAAATCGCCGCACGATTTCTTTTGCAATGGTGTCTTTACCACTGCCTGCCGGGCCCGCAATGACGACCACCTGTTTCATTGACGGAATCCTAGCATGTCTCAAGTACATTAGTACTCTCGAATTGATGTCTGAGCGTCGATCTTTTTGACGAGATCAAGAACTACGGAAACCGCGATCAAAAGCGCCGTACCTCCGATCGTAACCGTGGTGATGCCCGTTATGTACTGAAGCAGGAGAGGCATGACAGCCAGAAAGCCTAGGAAGAGTGCTCCAACGAGCGTAATACGCGTGATGATGTTTGCGAGGTATTCAGTCGTGGTCGATCCTGGGCGAATGCCGGGGACGAACGCGCCATTCTTTTGAAGATTCTTAGCAACTTGATGTGGCTCGAAGGTAATCGCGGTGTAGAAGTACGTGAAGATGACCACAAGGAAGAAATAGAGAGCGCCGTAGATGAGTTGATTGGCGAGCCATGAAACCACCTGCGTCGCGCTCGTGGCAACCAAGACGATAGAACTCTTTGAAAGAAACGTCGCGATCATCTGCGGGAAGAGTAAGAATGAGAGCGCAAAGATGATCGGCATAACACCAGCCTGATTAACCCGAAGTGGCAAATACGTTGAAATGCCGCCCATTACCTTTTCGCCGCGCACACGCCTCGCATAGGTAACAGGAATCGGTCGCTCCGCTTCTGTGATGAAGACTACTCCTGCAATAATGGCTGCGCCCGCGGCGATAAAGCCGAGATACGCAGGCACCTGTGAAGGATCGAACGCGAACGCAAGCTGTGCGAGTCCTTGAGGAATACGCGCAACGATACCAGCAAAAATGATGAGTGAAATACCATTTCCTACACCAAACTCGGTGATAAGTTCTCCAAGCCACATGACGAGCAGTGAGCCGGCCGTAATTACGATGACATTCACAATAAATTGAAATGACGAAAGTTGCGGCAACACTCCTTGCTGACTCAATAGAAGCAAGAAACCGAATGCTTGAATCACACCGAGTGGAACTGCGAGATAGCGAGAGTATTGTGAAAATCGAGCGCGGCCAGAGTCGCCCTCTTCTTGGTACATCTCTTTTAATTTTGGCACCAAAACGGTCATAAGCTGCATCACAATTGAAGCGGTGATGTAGGGCGAAACACCGAGCATGACGATAGAAAGATTTGAAAATCCTCCTCCAGAAAAGACGTTGAGGAGTCCGAGAAGCTGGTTGTCTCCAAACGATGCGAGACGTTCAGCATCGATTCCTGGAATTGGAATTGCAGCAAGCAGTCGAAACACAACGAGCGCACCGAGCACGAAAAGAATGCGCGAGCGGAGATTCTCGTCTTCGAGAATGAGACGAACCTTACGAGTGAATTTTTCCCACATATGTGTTTAGGCAATGGTGCCTCCTGCTTTTTCTATTGCAGATCGAGCAGAGGCGGAAACGAGACAGTTTTTTACAGAGAGCTTTTTTGAAAGCGCTCCGTCACCAAGGATTTTTACAATTGGTGTGAAGCGACCTCGAATGGTGATAAGTTTTTTCTCGACGAGTGCCGCTGGGGTGACTTCAGCACCCGCAGCAAATACTGCTTCTAGCGCTTCGAGTGGAATCGCGACCGCTCGACGACGATCAGCAAACACGGTGCGTGCACGATTCTTACCGTATCCTCGGCGCTTCGGAAGCTTCTTGATGATGTCTCGAAGCTCTGGACGACGCTTGTTACCAGCTCGAGCTGTCTGGCCCTTTCCCCCACGGCCCGATTGCTTGCCACGAGTTGAAGACTGTCCGCGTCCAACGCGTCGATACGGACGCTTTGTCGTTCTTTTTATTTCGTTAAGTGTTGCCATACAAATGATTTAAGAAATTATTTAGTGAGGGATCGAAGTGCTTCTATAGCAACGCGCGCATTGTTTACTGGGTTCTTGCTTCGAGAAAGAAGTTTTGCGGTAACGTCTGAGACTCCAGCGAGTTCAAGAACGGTTCGTACCGATGAGCCTGCAACAAGACCACGGCCTGGAGAAGGACGAATTTCCACCACCGATGCGCAAAATTTTGCACCAACATTGTTTCGGATAGATCGGTTTTTGGTGAGATTCAAAAGGATCATGTTTTTCTTTGCGGCGCGAGTTGCCTTTTCGATTGCGAGTTGAGTGTCCGCAGCTTTTCCAATACCAACTCCTACCTTGCCTTTTTTGTCACCAAGCACAATCGCTGCAGAGAAATTAAATCGTCGACCACCGGCCATAACACGGGCGACGCGTCGAATACCAATCAGTTTCTGCGCGAATTCACTTCGTTCACGGTCATCGCGCCGGGGACCTCCTCGGCCACCACGACCTCCGCCGCGGCCACCTGGACCACCGCGCTGCGGACCTCCACGACCACGTGGCGCGAAAGAACGCTTTTCAGATTCGCGAGTTTCTGGTACTGGTGCATCTGCTGCGGGAACAGCGGCAGGTTGTGAATTGTTTGTTGTATCTTCAGTCATATAGGTATGTTGATTATTAAAATTCGAGTCCGCCAGATCGCGCTGCATCTGCAAACGCCTTTACAGTACCAATGTATTGGAAGCCTCCTCGATCAAAGACTACCTTCACCACCTTTTTCTCCCCCGCCTTCTTCGCAAGTGTCGCGGCAGCAGCTTCAGCTCGTTCACGCGGTGTCTTCCCTTTTTCTTTTGATGAATCCACGGCAACAACGGTAAGGCCTTTTACGTCGTCGATTATTTGCGCAATGAGACGTGTGTTTGACTTATAGATCGAAAGTCGAGGACGCATTTCAGTGCCCGTTACTTTCGAACGTACCCTCTTGTGACGTCGTGCTCGTTTTTCTTGTCGTGTTTTGATGATCATATTGTTTATGCGGAGGCGCCTGCTGCTTTCTTACCTTGCTTCTCGCGTACGACTTCGCCTTCGTATCGGATTCCCTTGCCTTTATATGGCTCAGGTTTCTTGAGGGCGCGGACCGATGCAGCAAATTGACCAACAGATTCTTTGTTTGCACCCGAAACGGAAACCATATTTTTCTCAACGAGAACAGTGATTCCTTCTGGAATGGCAACAATGACTGGGTGCGAAAAACCGAGAGCCATCTTCAAATTCTTGCCTGAGACTTCGGCCTTGTAGCCGATTCCCTCGATTTGAAGCTTCTTAAGAAACGGTGTGTTGACGCCAGAGATCATGTTGCGAACATGTGCGGCGTATGTGCCCCAAAGAGCGCGTGCGAGACGACTTTCTTTTGCCGGAGAAACCTGTACCTCTTGGCCTTCGACTTTTATTGAAATCGCGGGATGAATTGACTTCTTGAGCGTAGCAATCTTACCCTTTACCGTAAGTTCAGTTGCAGAAATAGTCACCTCTGTTCCGGCGGGAATTGCAATGCCACGTTTTCCGATTCTACTCATATAGTTTTATTACCAAATTTCAAACAATGCCTCTCCGCCGACCTTTTCTTTCTTTGCCTCTTTATCCGTCTTGATTCCCGTTGGTGTTGAGAGAATGAGTGCGCCCTTTCCGTATCGAACAGGGACAATGTCGAGAACGCTCTTGTACATGCGGCGGCCCGGCTTTGAAATGCGCTTCACGCCCTGGATGATTGGCTTCCCCTGCATATCGTATTTGAGAACAACATCGAGGGTTTTCTTTATTTTTTTGCCTTTCTTTTCAACCGACGCAATAAAACCAGCGTCTTTCAATTTTTCGGCAATAGCGAGCTTGAACATTGAAAATGGCACGGAGACCACTTCTCTTTTGATAGCTCCCGCGTTTGTGAGGCGGATTATGAAGTCACCGACAGGATCGTTTACCATGATGATTTTTTGATACCAGGAATATTACCTTCAAGCGCCTCTTCGCGGAAACAAATACGGCAGAGGTTGAAATCACGCATGAAGCCGCGTGGGCGTCCACACTTGAAGCATCGGCGGACTTTGCGGCTCGAAAATTTCGGGACGCGATTCGCCTTTACGATCATTGATTTCTTGGCCATAAATATGGGAAAAATGCGACGAGAGGAGAAGAGTGGAGTCCCTGCACTCGACCTTTCGGTTTCGAGTTATGGAGACCTTCCTTCGTGGCCTTGTTTCTCGCAGTCAGTCCCGTTTCCGGCACTCTTGCTAAAAAATAAGGCCCCCTACGAGGCTCGGTAAATATATGCGAAGTGAGGTGGAAAGTCAAACCGTCACACCCCCTTCAGGTTTAAGCGACTCCTGGTTATATCTGGAAAGCCCCCAGATGGCCATGAGAAGGATGGCGACCCCCACGAATTGCATCGGGACAAGAGCGGAGTTTGGAATAAAGAGCCAATTCACAAAAATCGCGGCCATGGGGAAACCGAGTTCTGCAAGAGTCGCGACGGAGGCTGGAGTAAATTGGAGGCCACGATAATAAATGAAAAGCGAAACGACGCCTGAAACAACTGCGATAATTCCAATATAGAGCGCATGGGTTGTCGTAAATTGTCCTGCGGCAGGAAAGCTTCCCTGCCAGAGGTTTAGAATCAAGAGAAACACAAAGGCGGTTGAGAAGCGGAGTGCCGTCATTAATTTAAAATCTATTTTATTGAGTACAAATCGGCCGAATACCGTTGAAGCCCCCCAGAAAAACGCGGCGGTAAGTGCCAAAACGACGCCCATCACATTTGGATTAAATTGCTCACCGGGGTAAAGCTGCGGTACAAGATTCGGAAATGAAATCAGGTACGCGCCAAAGAGCGCGAGAAACGCCCAGACCCAAAAACGCGGGGTAAGAGGCTCTTTCAGCACGAGGGCAGCAAGAGAAATTGCAATTAGAGGCTGAAGTTTTTGCAAAAGTATGGCAACGGAAGGATTCACATAATGAAACGCTTGTGTGAATGCGATTGAACCAAGCGCACTACCTCCGATAGCAATGAAGCCAACTGCAAACCATTCTTTCCACGAAAGTTTTTTGAGATCGCGCCAGCCGAGTGCGAGGAGTGGCAACACAAAAAGTACGTCGATGAAGTGCTCTCCAAGAACGATGAAGTTGCTGGAGAGAGTCTGCGTTAGCTGAATGCGAAACGGCGCGTCCGTCGCCCAGAGCATCGCGGCAATCAGCACAAGAAAGGGCGCGATGGATTTCATGAAGTTAGGCAATAGTAAACGATAAATTGCATACCTGCCAGCATATTCAAAAGCCGTCCTAGCGGACGGCTTTTTTACTTTCTCTATCCTTAGAAACTAGATATTTTCCTTGAGTGGAAGTCCGATGTGTCGGAAGTAAGCCTCGGCGTCTTTCGCGTTCTTTGCAGAAGTTGCAATAGTTACTGCAAGACCAAACACGTCTTTTGCATCTTCATCGGCGGTCTCAGGAAATACCGTATGCTCCTTAACGCCGATCGTGATGTTCCCCATCTCATCAATAGACTTGGCAGAAATACCTCGGAAGTCCTTAATTCGCGGGAAGACGACGTGTATCAATTTTTGTAGAAACAATTCTGCAGTTTTCCCGCGAAGTGTAATTTGAAATCCTGCCAAGTCCCCGACTCGTGTCTTAAAGTTTGCGATTGATTTCGTTGTAGAACGAGGTGCTGCCTTTTGACCCGCGATTCGTGCGAGGCGACCCGCAATAAATTCCTGTCGCTTTTTGTCTTTGATAGAACCGATACCCGTAGAGACAATTACTTTAACCAACTTTGGCGTCTGCATAACATTGGTGTACCCAAGCTGACCCTTGAGAGCCTCGAATGCGGTGTGTTGAAGAGTTTTTGTGGCCATATTATTTGATTGCGTTTCCGCTGTTTACTGCCATTCGTTCAGGCTTGCCGTCCTTCCCTCGCTTTATGGTGATTCTAGTTCTCTTTCCATCTTTTGGATCTGCAATCATGACGTTTGATGCGTCGAGAGGCATCGCCTTTTCAATAATCTGGCCCTTGCCCGGCTGCCCCGCACGTCGGTGACGCTTCACAAGATTGATGCCATCAAGAATAACTGCGTTTTTCTTTGGAAGCACGCGAACGATGGTGCTTTTCTCGCCGCGGTGTTTGCCAGCTATTACTATTACTTTGTCGCCTTTTTTGAGTTTCATATAATTATACAATTTCTGGTGCCATCGTACCGATTTTTCCGTAGCCACGTTCTTGAAGCTCTCGTGGAATAGGTCCAAAGATGCGTGAGGCCTTAGGATCTTTTGGCTCTTTCCCAGACCCAACGATGAGCACGACAGCGTTTTCGTCGAAGCGGACATAGCTGCCATCTTTGCGACGAATTGGCTTTGTTTGACGAACAACAACAGCGCGATGCACTTCTTTCTTTTTGATTGTTTTGCGTGGCTGTGCCGTTTGAATTGAAATCACAACTTCATCGCCGACTTCTGCATAACGCCGCTTTGATCCACCAAGCACCTTGAAAACTCGGCCGATGATACCGCCGGAATTATCTGCAATTTTAACGATGGAACGAGGTTGAATCATAGATTATTCTGTTGCTGCCTTTGAAACAATCTCAACCACAATGAATCTCTTGAGCTTTGAAATCGGGCGAGTCTCTTTGATGATGACCTTGTCTCCTACGCCAGTCGTGTTACCCGCATCGTGTACCAAAAATTTCTTACTCTTGGTGTAGTACTTTTTGTACTTCGGGTGTTGCACATAGCGTTCGACAAGAACGGTAGCAGTGTCCTTCATTGCAGTCTTTACCACGACACCCTGGAGTGTCTTGCCTTCTTTCATTTCTGTCGAGTTGTTCATACAAGTATGCAAATCTACGCTTTTTTAACGGTTTCCGCAACTTTCTTCGACAAAGAAGGTTTTACGCGGGCTTTGAGTTCGGTCAAGATTCGTGCAATTTCTTTTCGAAGTGTGCGACCTTCGCGGACATTTTTAGAACGACTTCCTGCGCCGCCGAAACGAAATGCGCGAAGAGTCTCGCGATTCTGCGCAAGTTCCTGGTGAAGTGTCTCAATACTTTTTGAAGAAATATCTGCCATATGATTATTGTCGCGCAATGATGCGAACTTTTACCGGTAGCTTGGTTCCTGCCTTTCGAAGAGCCTCCCTCGCAACAGCTTCTGTTGCTCCGTCGACTTCGAAAATAACTCGTCCTGGGCGCACTTCCGTTACGTATCCTGCAACGTCGCCCTTTCCAGAACCCATGCCGACCTCTGCTGCTTTGCGAGTGAATGGTCGGTCTGGGAAAATGCGTACCCAGATCTTAGCGGTTTTTCCTGCAGCACGAGAAAGTGCTCGACGGGCAGCTTCGATTTGATTCGAAGTGATGCGCGCCTGGGTCGTCGCCTTAAGACCAAATGAACCAAATGCGACCGTGATCCCACGGGTTTCCGGGAGCATGAGGCGCTTCGGGTTTTTGCGTCCCGTCTGCCACTTTCGGTGTTTTGCTTTCTTTGGTGCCAACATACAAATTATTTCTCTTCTTTACCGGCGAAGATGTCCCCACGGTAGATCCAGACCTTGACGCCAATTACGCCGTACGGAAGGTACGCTTGTTCACGTGCGAAATCGATGTCTGCGCGGAGCGTCTGAAGTGGAACGCGACCTCGCTTAATCTCTTCGGTTCGAGACATTTCTGCTCCACCGAGTCGGCCGCCGATAGCAATTCGAACGCCTTGCACATCACGATTCGCCATGACTTTCTCAATTGTCTGCTTCAAGACGCGGCGAAACGTTTGCTGCTTTTCAAGACCTTCAGCAACCATCCATGCGACGATTGGGGCCTGAGATTCTGCGGAGCGAACTTCCTCAATATCGAGTCGGACGGCGCGAGGCCCCGCAGAGCCAGGAACGGCCTTAGCAACCTTTTCAATCTCTTTTGTGAGCTTGGTACTTCCCTCTCCACCGCGACCAATAACGAGGCCCGGGCGTGAAGTTTTGATCAAAATTCGAATCTGCTTTTCGTTTCGTTCGATTTCAACTGAGGTAACATAATTTCCTCGAAGACGCTTCTTCAAGAATCGACGGATACTGGTATCCACCATGACGTTTTCTCGATACTGCGCAGGGGTCTTTGAAAACCAACGACTCTTCCAGTCGCGGATGATGCCAAGTCGATGTGCAAATGGATGTACGGTGTGTGTCATAAAATAAGTACGGGTCTATTTTTTAGCTTCTACGTTGGCTGCTGCAGGTTTTGCCTTGGTTGTCTTTGCTGCCTTTTTCACTGGCTTTTCTTTCTTGGTCTTAGCAGAAGAAACTCCCAACTCTAGAGTGACGTGGCAAAGCGTGTGCTGAAAACGATTTGCGCGGCCACGTGCCTTAGGCATAAAACGGCGCATAACTATGCCCTTGTTCACGGCAATCGCTTTCACAAAGAGAGTCTCTGGGGATTGTCCCACCTGACGAGCATTGGAGACAGCAGAGTCCAAAAGCTTCTCGATTGCGGGGGAAGATTTCTTTGGCAAGAATGCGAGTGCGGCTTTTGCCTGCACAACAGACTTCCCACGAATCAAGTCAGCGACAAGACGTACCTTTCGTGGTGACTGATGATAGTTAGTGAGAAGAGCTTTCATACTATGTTATTTCTTTGCGGCTGGAGCGGCTTTTGCGGCTTGTGCCGTTGCAATTTCAGAGGCTTTTGCGGCCATTTCGATTTCCTTCTGCATTTTACCTCCGTGTCGAACGAATTTTGTGGTCGGAGCAAATTCTCCAAGTCGGTGACCGACCATATCTTCGGTCACGAATACTTCGTCAAAATTTTTGCCCTGGTGGACGAGGAACGTGTAGCCAACGAATTCAGGTGGAATAGTGCTCGCGCGTGCCCACGTTTTAATACCACCCCCACTCGGCTTGCGGGCAGCGACTTTTTTCATTAATTTTACGTCCACGTAAGGACCTTTTTTGAGCGATCGTGTCATGCAATGTTTCTTTTAGAAATTGAAAGCCCGCGGGTGCGGGTGTGAGCAATATAGTCTAGTTATGTATTTACGTCAACAAATAGACTAGTAAACGCCTCAAAGTGCCATTTTTATGGCTTAAAACCACAAGTCCGGCAAGACTATTCACTTCTGTTGACGAAAGTGATTTTCGCACATAGTATGCCCACATGGATTGGTCCGATTCACGAATGCGCGCGCTCGTTACCTCTCTCCAAGTAATCCGTTCGCGCGAAGAAATGCGCGCATATCTCGCCGACCTCCTTACGAAAGACGAGCTCGAGTTATTGGCAAAAAGACTGCAGGCCGCTGACATGCTGAACGAATCTATCCCCTACAAGCTAGTACAAAAAGAAACCGGATTCGGCTCAGCCACAATAGCCCGGGTCGCAAAAAAACTTGCTGGAGAAAACGGCGGCTACCGAATGGTGCTGGAGCATATCAATCCCCTGCCGTTACCGAAAAGGTAGGGTCTATACTGCAAGCTCGGGAATATATTTTTTGATAAGATTCAAGATTTTTTCACGCAACTCGCGGTGGGTAATTTCTGTGCCCATATTTCCATCCTCGGGGCGAATATTGATGTGTGACACATATTGAACAGTGCGCAACCCTGTTTCTGCCGGATATATTTTGAATCCCCAAAGGTTTTTTGCCTTCGATCCGTCGTCGATGAGCACCTTTTTTGCATCGGTGTGCCATTCAGCGCCGAGCGCAATTATTCCTCGCTCAATATCTGCCACCCCTTTCACCATTGTCTTGTGCCACTTCATAAGAAGTGGTTCGAGCGTTATCAAGGAGATTGATTCTCGAATGATTAATGTCTTTGTTTCCATTCAAGCATCATACTACGCGTTACTTGTTAGAAATTCTCCTTACAAAGGTCGGTCCTTTGTGTTGAAGAGTGACAATTGTGCGAAATTACAAGGGACCGTCCTTTGTGCGGAAATATCGAAATTTAAAAGGCCGCTTTCGCGGCCTCTTTTATCTGTTTTTTCCTACCTTTCGGCGAGAGAGAATATATATGTTTGAGTATTTCTTTGGACTTCGTGTCTTCTGGCCTTTTCCTGCCGGCTTACCCCACATGGTCTTTTGTCGTCTAGAGCCACGACCTTGTTTACCTTCTCCGCCGCCGTGTGGGTGGTCTACTGGGTTCATCGCAGTTCCACGAACGGTTGGGCGAACGCCCATCCAGCGTGTGCGGCCTGCTTTTCCGATGTTTACGAGTCGATGTTCGTCGTTTGAAACTTCTCCAACCGATGCCCATGCAGTACCAATGACGCGTCGAATTTCAGTCGATGGCATTTTGATGTGTGTGTAGCCAGCGTCGTGCGCAACAACCTCTGCAAAGCTTCCTGCTGAGCGAACGAGGACGCCGCCGGAACCTGGTTTTAATTCGATATTGTAGACGAAGGTACCAACCGGGATTTTTGCGAGTGGAAGACGATTGCCAGCCGTAATAGGAGCGTTTTCAGAAACGATGAACGTGTCTCCTACCTTGAGGCTCTTTGGCAAAATAACGTATCGCTTTTCACCATCGCGATACACCGCAAGCGTGATGAATGCGCTTCGCATCGGATCATACTCGATGGTAGAAATCGTCGCAGGAATATCTTTTTTATTGAATTGGAAGTCAACATCGCGGAAGAGTTTCTTGTGGCCGCCTCCTCGGTGACGCATGGTGATTCGGCCCTGATTATTGCGACCAGTGCCACGCTTTCCTCCGTGCTTAAGGGCTTTGTGAGGACGATGTCCCGAAAGAACTTTTCGGTAGTCGATCGAAACTTTTGCGCGTGACGAAGGTGAAGTGGGTTTGAACGTTTTCATATTATAAGTTTATGGTGTCTTCCTTCTTAAGATAGACATATGCTTTCTTGCCGCCCTTTTTAATGCCGACTTTACCTGTGCGTGCATTTCGTTTGACCTTGGAAGGAACGATTGCAACGCGAATCATTTTTGGACTGACGTTGTATATCTTTTTGATTGCCCCCGCAATTTCGTTTTTAGAAACATCTACCGCAACATCAAACACGTACACATTTTTCTGTAGATTCATCGTTGCCTTTTCGGTAATGCGCGCGTGCTTAAGGACATGGGAGAGATCCCCTGTTACAGAAGCTGCGCCGCTTGTGACAGCAACTGCATCTGCTTTCTTTTCTGTTTTCTTTGTTTTTGAGAAGAGTGCCATAAATATTACTTAGTTTTTGCGGAAGCTTTTTTCTTTGATGCGGTCTTCTTCGGCTTTGCAACCTTTTCTTCTGAAGTCGCAATCCCTTTTCCAAGCTTACTTGCTCGAGTCGCAAGAATTGCGACCGCAGCCTCTGGATTCTCCAAAATGAGGTACGAGGAACTGAGAATGGTTACCGGATTCAAGTTGCGTACCGATGCGGTCGAGACGTTTCCGAGATTTCGGAAGCTCTTTTCACTTGCCTCGGTGGGATCGGCAAAAGCAATGAGGGCGGCATTTCTTGGCTTAGATACGAGGCGTTCAAGCCCTGAGTTTTTTGCGAGGGATGTCAAAATCTTCTTTGCAACGGCGGTCTTTGGCTTTTCGAGTCCGAACGAATCAACAAAGATTACTTCACCGTCGCGGAATTTTCGTGAGAGTGCAAGCATGAGGGCTTTTGCGCGCATTTTCTTTGGAATTTCACGAGAATACATCTTGTCCTTGATTGGACCGTGCGTTACGCCTCCACCCTTCCAGATAGGAGAACGCGAAGAACCTGCTCGAGCGCGGCCCGTTCCCTTCTGCTGCCATGGTTTTTTTCCACCACCACGAACTTCACCGCGACCCTTTGCGTGAGCAACTCGTGTGCGAGCATTGTCTTGCATCGAGGTAACAACTTGGTGCATCAAAGAAGCGTTCCAAGTGAGGCCGAAAATGTTTTCTGGCAAAGAGATAGTTCCTGATTTCTTTCCTTCTGCGTTGTAAATTATTGATTCCATATATGTGTTACGAATTAGCTGCGGATTTCTATCAGCGAGCCAGGCTTCCCTGGTACTGCACCTGAAATAACAAGGGTATTGGTGTCTTTATCCACCTGGAGCACGCGAAGGTTTCGAACCGTTACTCGGTCGCCGCCCATGCGGCCGCCCATGCGCATACCCAAAGAAACCCTGCCTCCGGCGCGGCCGGCTCCTGCGATGGATCCTGGGGAGCGCTCTTTGTTTTTCTGACCGTGACTTCGTGGACCCCCGTGGAAACCGTGGCGCTTAACAACGCCCTGAAATCCTTTTCCTTTTGAGACCGCAGAGACCGCAACGATGTCGCCTGGATTGAAAATTGAGACATCGATCAGGTCGCCTCGCGCGACTTCTCCTTCTGGAGTGTATTCACGAAGATGTCGAGAAAGCGTCAAATCTTTGAGATGGCCTTGCTGTGGCTTTGGCGTATTTTTTTCCTTGCGTATACCAAAACCGACTTGAGCCGAAACATAGCCGTCTGCTTCTTTTGTCTTTACCTGTGTCACAGTGAGAGGACCCGCGGTGATGACCGTCGCAGCCGAAATAACCCCAGAATCGTTATAGACCTGGGTCATTCTTCCTTTGGTTCCGAGCATGAATTTCATATGTTGAGTTTAAAAACAAAAAAACCGCGCACGAGCGCGGAAGAAACTTCCGGCCAGTGGTCCCGATATTGGGACATGGGTGCCTCGTTTGAGGTGGGGACAGTATACATAGCTATATACAAAAGGCAACATCCTGCCGTCGCCTTCAAATACAGAATAGTAAACGGGACACCTTCGTAGGTGTCCCGCTCGGATTTACGTACTTCCGCAGAGGAAGCATGCGTCAGACCTTACCTTAACGGAGGTCGGACGCGATGAAAGCTGGGGAAGAACAGCTTCCTAGTAAGACTTGCCTGAAGGGCCTGGGCCCAGAACAGACATGCCATGGGAACTGCCCATGTAGCAACGAAAAGACTTTGGCTTTTCATGGCTAGAGTCCTTTTATAACCAGCACGACTATGTGCTGATATAAGTAAACACTAGCGGCAAAAACACGCAAGTGTCTATTTTTGAAATAGGCGCTTAAACACTTTCTCGTGCATGTCGCGCGCAATTATGTCCCAGTCGTATTTTCTGAACACCAAGCTCTTTGTCGTAGCAACGACTTCACTCACCTTCTCTGGCCGCGCAATAATATCTTTAACCACGTCCGCAATTTGCTCAGGTGAATTTTTATCCACCGCCCATCCCGTAGTTGGTTTATTTACATTTCGTTTTTCATCAAAAAGAAAATCTGCGATCCCACCTTCTTGCGTGGCGATCACGGGAAGGCCCGCCGCCATCGCTTCCATAAACGATGCGCCAAATCCTTCTGAGCGACTGGGGCGAATAAAGATATCGCACGCCCGCAGCATCAGAGGCATTTCATTGTGCCCAAGTTGACCCAGCATGTGAACGCGTTTTTCCAGTCCTAATTTTTTTATGAGAACACCAAGCGTGGTCTCGTCGGGGCCAGTGCCATACACAACGAAATGCACATTGTCCGGCAGCGATGACATCGCCTTAATCACATCATCAACGGCATTTTTCGTGACGAGGCGCGAAGTAGTAACTAAAAAGATGTCCCCTGTTTTTTTTCCTAATCTTTCTCGAGCCGCCGCAACCTGTACATCAGAATACATTTGCGAAAAGTGTTTTACGTTGACCGCGTTCGGAATTATTTCAATAGGCCCCGTAAATCCTCGGGCTCGCGCCCAATTCGCTAGAAAATTCGAGAGCGGCTGAACAATGTCAGCGCTCGTAAATCCCCTCGTAAAAAGCGGCCACACGGGTCGCATCTTTTGTTCGATGTACGGAGTGGGGTCCCCTTCCTGCAGATTGAGCACATAACCAACTTCTGGGTGGAGCATTTTAAAGATCGCCGCAGGTACCCCCGTCGCATGCGCCATTACTGCCCACATCGCATCAAATTTATATTTCTTGTGTAGCTTATGCGCCTCCCGCGCGGCGAGAAATTGGTACAGCGGCTTATTGAGCCCAAGCGGGAATTTTTTCAAGTCACTCATGGTTGGATTTTTCGTCGCAAGTCCAATGCGATGCACCGTTACATTCCCAATTTTTTCTTCATGGGGCAGCGTCGAATCATACCGATTTGTCACCATGTGGAATTCGATTTCCGGCATGCGGTCGGTAATTTCTTTAATCGAAACTTCTGCACCACCGACGTGCTTTGGGAAATACGCCAAACTAAGAATGAGGATTTTCTTCATTGCTTTGGTTCTTTCAGGGAAAGAGCAAACCTCTCATTCTCTTTAAGCCATTTCGCGAACTCTGCTATTCCTTCTTCAATCGAAATTTTTGGTGCGTACCCAAAATCGCGATTGGCGAGTGAATAGTCGGCGATTGTTTCCGGCACGTCGCCGGCTTGAAGCGGCATCATATTTTTTTCTGCTTTTTTTCCGAGCTCTTTTTCTATGAGTTCTACAAATCTGAGAAGTGGTACTGCTTCAGACCCGCCGAGGTTATAGAGAATATTTTTACCTTGCGGTGCTTTCTCGATAATACCAATGATGCCTGCGACGACGTCACTCACGTACGTGAAGCTTCTTTTCATTTCGCCGTGATTGTAAAGATCGATCGGCTTCCCCTCCAAAATTCTGCGTGCAAATTTAAAGAGCGCCATATCAGGTCGACTCCAAGGGCCGTAGACCGTGAAAAAACGCAACCCGATCATTTCCATTTTGTATAGATGATGATAGCTGTACGCGAGTAATTCATTCGCGCGCTTTGTTGCTCCGTATAGAGAAATTTGAGTATCGGTTCGATCACTTTCTTCGAACGGTTGTTTCTGGTTGTTACCATACACCGAAGAAGATGATGCGTAGACCACGCGCGGCATGTGCAGTTTTTTTGCCGCTTCAAATACATTTAACGTCCCAAGATAGTTGGCACTTGCGTATGCCCACGGATTTACGAGTGAATATCGAACACCCGCCTGCGCCGCGAGATGCACGATTTCATCTGGCTTCTCTTTTGTCACGAGTTTTTCGAGAGCGCCATATTTTGAAATATCGATCTTCTGAAAACTAAACGATTTGTGTTTTTTCAAGATCGCCAAGCGCTTATGTTTGATCCGAACATCGTAATAATCCGAAAGGTTGTCTATGCCGACGACGGCATGCCCTCCTTTCAGCAACGCTTCAGACAAATGGAAACCAATAAAACCTGCAGCACCCGTAACCAGTATTTTTTTCATAATCATTTACAAACGTGCCTTCACCCAGGCAAGCTCATCTTTAATAATAGTATCGAGTTCGGTAAAGCGGGGTGTCCAGTCAAAAGATGTTCGTATACGCGACGCATCCGCAACAAGTATCAGCGGGTCTCCTTCTCGGCGTGACGCTTTCTCGGCCTTAAGCGGTAGCCCTGTCACGCGGCCGACGGACTCAATTACTTCCAAGACCGAATATCCGCGTCCATTTCCAACATTGAATACGTCCGGTGTTCCTCCACCTCGCAAGTATGAAAGTGCCGCGGTGTGGGCCCGAGCGAGATCTGAAACATGAATATAGTCTCGAACACAGCTTCCATCAGGAGTTGCGTAATCGGTACCAAAAACGCGCAAAGTCCCGCCCTCAAGATGAGCACGTATCGCGGCACGAATTAAATGCGATGGCTTTTCTTCGATTCGATATCCCGTTCTTCCCTTTGGATCGGCGCCCGCGACATTGAAATACCGAAGCGCGATGAAGCGCATGCCAGACTGACGCACCAGTTTTTCCGCTCGCAACTTTGATTCCCCATAGGGGCTCACCGGATTTGTCGGCGTACTTTCGTCGACCGGCATTTTTTTAGGCTCGCCGTACACGGCCGCTGTTGAAGAATAAATAATATTTTTTACTCCTTCCGCTTTTGCCGCTCGAATAAGTAATTCGGTATTCTCGGTGTTGTTCTTAAAATATCTCTCTGGATGCTGCATCGACTCTTCAACTCGTATAAAGGCAGCGAAATGAAAGATGGTGTCAATGTTGTTTTTCTGTATGAGATCACGTACGAGTGATTCATCTCCAACATTCCCTTGTACGAAATTAATTCCTTCCAGAGGAGCCACCGGTGGCCCGGCGGACAAATCGTCGAGAACGACGACCCGCTCGCCCTGATCAATCAATTCGAGCAATGCGTGACTGCCGATATAGCCCGCACCCCCGGTCACCAATATTGCGCCTGAATTACTCATGATTTTCTTGAGATTTCTCTAATATTGAGTTGTAAATGAAACGAATTTGATTCGCAAATGGATCCCCCCTCCTGTTCGATGCCACACGCGGCATTGCCCCAGTAACTGTGCCCGCTTGAGCCGTTGTTGTTGAAATTTGGTCGGCATTTCCGAGAACCAACTTCACGAGCGCTCGGTAGTAGAACGGAATGCGGTCAAACCTTTGATCGGCGAGAGAGACAAGAAGTGGAATGTTTGTGGCTCGCTTAAGTCGAATTGCGGCTATGGTCCCGTAACTTGCCATGACTGACCAGGCAAACAGATAGGTATGTTTTGACGAAAGCTCTCGTGCTTTTTTGAACCCCAGAATAGGGAGCAAAAATTTATCGAGAGGACGTCCGTGACCAATACGATGGACTTGTACATTCGAAAGTGGACTCACTTGCGACTGTGCATCGGTTGAAAAAAGCGTGGTGACAACATCAAAATGGACTTCGGGCATCCGACGCATAAGTTCGACAAGTGCGATTTCAGCGGGCCCCGCAATCGGATGAAATGTTGTTGTGAAAACGATCACGCGCGGCTCCGTCTTCTTCACATCAGCGAGTGACTCGGTAAACTCCCGAATGTACTCGTCGAGACGATGTTCTTGTCGCCAGCCCAATGCTCTGATTTTGCTTGTGTCTGCAGTGCCAGTCATTCTGTTTCCGGCTCGTTCAGGAAGCATAATAATTTCTTTGCCAACCTGGCTGGCCAGGAACATCTTGGCGACCTCGAGAATCGAGTACGATTCTTGAGCACTAATACCGTACTCATCGCCTTCACCGTATGCGCCAACGAGCACAAGTGCCTCGATAGTGTCGTCGACATGCGTGAAGTTTCTCACTTGCGTCCCAGGAGAAACAACGGAAAGCGGATGTCCATTTTTTACTTCTTGTTTGAAAATTGAAATGAGGGTCGAGTATGGACCAAACGGAATCTCTCCAGGACCGTACACGCTGTAAAAATAGGTAATCGCATACGGCAAGTCGTACCACGCACCGTAATTTTTCACGAGTTCGGTATTTGTCGCCTTCGTCCACGTGTACGGAGAAAGATTCCGCCCGAGCCCGCCGTCGCTAAATTTGGTCGAAGATCCTGCGTATACGAGCTTGCAAACGTTGCTCGACAAATTCCGAGCACGCCAAAATTCCAGAACGGCAAATGTTCCCGCGGCGTTTAAATCCCACACCAAATCAGGCTCTTGGAGACTTTGTTCGACGCGTGAGTATTCGCCAAGGTGGTATATAAGATCGAGCTTCTCCGGCACATGAAGAGCAA
>JAYTPG010000049.1:0-2645 GCA_043747375.1 Candidatus Kaiserbacteria bacterium
GAGCTGTGAGAGTGCGTCCGGCAACTTCTCTTTTTGCTGCCAATAATTTACTACTTGATACTGAATATTTTGCAGGTCGCTTACCTTTTGGTCGTCAAATCGATACAGTCGAACCTGACCCGGCGTGCCGATAATGAAGAATCCGCTCACAATTGATGCAAGTATGACAGCTCCTGCGCCCCACCCAATCATCCGAGCCTTTTCGGGATTTTGTATCCAAAAGCCCCACATATCTGCCAGGAAGTGCATAAATGCGCCACCAATAACAAGAAGGACAATTACGACTTTCAGAACAAATCTTGTCGTGAGGTCTCCTCCCAGAAAGTAATTTACTAGGGTAATTAAGTCCCCCGCTACCGTAACTCCTGCAACAAAGATAGTAAAAACAAGTGCCCAGCGACGTACCCACAAATCGGCCTTTGGCGGCGTGTGAGCAATGTCCTTACGAATGAGTCTCATCAAGACTAGAAACAGTGGAAATAAAACAATGAGCGATGCAATGGCAAATCGCATCCCCGATGAATAGGGGTCGTAATTATAATCAAGCGCATCCGGAAACGCTTTATCTATGTACGAGAAAATAAGAGAAAGGAGCGAGAACACGCTTACATATAATGAGAGCATCGCACCCGCCCACAAGAAGAAGTCCTTCGGTGTTACTTTTAGTTTTTCCATACCCGAAGTATGGCAAGAGTGGCAGGTTTTGCAAGCCACTTTTACTCCTCATCATCCAACAAAAAAATTGGCCTCATTCCCAAATGATGAGCCGCTTTATCGAATGATTCTTTCATTCGAAAATCCACTGCGCAAAATGAGTCTCATCTAAACTTTCATCAGCAAATACGTCTTCTGGGGTGATTTTCCCTAAGTACTCGGACTTCAGTTAAGTATAGAACTTTCCGATAAAATTACCACCCAAACTGTTTTCCAACTTCTTCTGGAGTCTCACGTTTACGAGCAACTTTTATTTCACCGTTTGCGGCGATTAGCTTGAGGGGGGACGACAAAAGACAATGGTGCGACGCGAGGGAGTCTTGATACGCGCCGGTGTCCAAAAATGCAATGAAGAGATCATCTCCTTCTGCAAGTCGCGGGAGTGAAATATAAGACCCGCCCGCGGTATACTTGTCATCGCTGTCGCACGAACTTCCCGCAAGCCATACATGGGCGAGCTTTGTTTCTTTCATGTTGTTTACCGGGATCACGTGCCATTTTTGTTTGAGCGCCCACGTATCCGTAAGATCGTTCATAAAACTACCGTCTACGACATACCACTTATTTTTCCCCTTATTCTGGACATCTTTTTCAGCAATTACTTTGTAAATGGTTATCTGCGCTGGCGCCGCAACATACCGACCCCATTCGGTAATAAGGTTCGGGTGTCGAACGCCCGCCTTGTCGCACTGCTCTTTTACAGTCTTAATGATTCGTGGAATGAGTGTCTTTGCGGTGTAGATGCGTTTGTTCTTACTGTAGGGAATTGCGGCTCCCCCACCGATATCGAGGGTGTCTAACCCTGGATTTTTTTCACGCATTTTCACATAGAGCTCAACCGCCCGCTTCACCGGTTTAAGCATTCCTTCAATGCTCTCGTTTTGACTTGAGATGTGATAGTGCAGAATTGCGAGGTTGCGAATTTTTCCGAGAGAAATAAGTTCATCTTCGGTAAAACCGAAACGATTGAATTTTTTGTCCCAGTGGCTTTTTACTTTTACATTGAGATCAACACGAATACCCACCTCCCCTTTGAATTTTTGCATTCGTTCGAGTTCAACTGGGTCTTCAATAATGGGAATTACAATGAGTCCTTTGCCGCGAAGTTCTTCAATAAGCTCCATATACTTTTCAGTTTTTGGTCCATTGCAGATAACGCGAATTTTATTGTGAAAGCGGTCTTGCTCCAACATTCTTTTCACTAAAAAAAGCTCGTTCGCCGAGGCTACATCGAGATTCGCCCCTTCGGCGACCGCAGGAAGTACAAACTCGCGATTCTGATTCACTTTCATCGGGTAATGATAAAAATATCTGCCCTTGTATCCAAGCACTTTTATATAGGCATTGAATGTTTCAATGAGATCGCGCACACGATTTTCGATGACGGTCGGAAATAATATTTCAGTTCCTGTTCCATATTTTTTTACGATGTCGTAGATGTTGTACTGATAGTTACCCTCACGTACGACGAGAGTTCCTTCGCTGCTTACGTCGAACGGCGCAGTATTAAACTCCTCTATGCCGAGGCGCCAAAATTTCCGATGTCCGTTTTTTTTCTTCTTTGATTTTTTTGCGTGTCTCATTTCTGATTTCGGCTTTCGCTTGACAAAGCTCGACAAGCGTGGCCTGCATATTAACGTATGTGGCTAAAATGTCAATACATTCTATGCTGGACATATGTTGGTAATGAAATTTGGAGGTACTTCCGTTGGTAGTGCGGAGAGGATTCGGGCCGTCGCCAAGATTATTAAGGCAGCTCTCTCAAGAAAACCTGTGGTGATAGTTTCTGCCATGGCCGGGGTCACCAATAGCATTCTTGAAATTGCAAATGAAAAATCTCGATCGACCCGCCTCGAGATGGTTGAGGCTCTTGAAAAAGCTCATCGCACTGTT
Source organism: Candidatus Kaiserbacteria bacterium (assembly GCA_043747375.1). Classification (GTDB taxonomy): domain Bacteria; phylum Patescibacteriota; class Minisyncoccia; order Phycocordibacterales; family UBA2100; genus UBA10103. Next base: position 2,608 of record JAYTPG010000049.1, read on the forward strand.
CTTTCTGATTTAGAATTAGCTCCCAGTCTTCTGGATAA
>JAYTPG010000050.1:0-7658 GCA_043747375.1 Candidatus Kaiserbacteria bacterium
GCGACGAAAAAGTCGACTCCTAGAATGGGTTTAATGCCCGCGTCTTTGCACTCCTTATAAAACTCGATCGCACCATACATGTTGCCGTTGTCGGTGAGGGCGAGTGCCGTTTGGCCGTCGGCTTTAACTGCAGCGAGGAGCTCTGGAATTTTGGGCAACGCCTCAAGAAGAGAATAGTGCGAATGCACATGCAAGTGTGTGAATTCATGCGCGCCCGACATGAAATGAGTATAGCATTGTGCTTTTTTCGACTCTTTGATTAGATGTGAAGACGAGGAACAAGTAGAAGGATTTCTAACATGTCGAACCTCGACGAGAATGAAGCGGACACAAGTCTGCTTGAAGCAATACGGATTAGGAACATTTTCGTGCAGTTCGCGCATGCGCGCGGACTGGCCGAAACTGATCCTTGTGTGCCAACGCTTCAACAGGCGTTGACACTCCTGCCGCCACCTAAAGAGACTCCACTCATTGTAGCGTGGAAGCAGAAATAAGACCTTCAGGGCCGCGACTATGCGGCCTTTTTCTTACCGCACCGAAGAAGAGGATTCACTTAATTTCTTCGCCCGACGCTTTGCCCACCATACGCGCAACGTGAATGTAGGGAACATCGCGAGGCCAGGAATAAACTCTACAACCAACATGAAGAGGGTCATTCCTGTATCGTGTGCAAAAATATCTTCCTCAGGCGAGGCGGCAATTTTTAGAAGGGCGGCAGTTACAACGTCAGTTATAATGTTCACAAAGGGTATGAGACTCAGAAGGTCTCCGACAATAGCAATCGCGTACATGCGCATAGTATACCGGGGTTCATCCTAACGGGCGCGGCAATTAAAATATTACAAACGCTCCACATATGTATACTATTAGTGTGCAATGGTTTATCGGTATCGACGAAGCTGGACGCGGAGCGCTTGCGGGCCCCGTCAGTGTCGGTGCGGTTTTGTTTCCCGAAGACTTTAATTGGAAAGAAGCGTTTGCACTCGTTACGAAAAGAGGGGAGGCGAAATTAAGAGATTCGAAAAAGCTTTCCGCACAACAGCGTGACATTCTATTTGAATACATTACGACGCACGGTCGCCTCAGACATGCTTCGGGACTGGTCTCGGCAGAGACTATAGATAGTATCGGCATTGTAAATGCAGCGCACGAAGCCACATCTGTCGCCATTTCAATACTTGGCGTCGTTCCTCTGAAAACTAAAATCCTTCTGGACGCAGGTCTTCGAGCGCCTGGCGCCTGGGAGCAAGAATCATTTGTTCGAGGTGACGAAAACATACCAGCAATTGCATTTGCGTCTATAGTGGCAAAAGTGACGAGAGACAGATATATGGAGAGTGTAGCGGTTTCGTATGCTGCGTACGGTTTTGAGCAACATAAAGGCTACGGAACGAGCTCACACATGTCGGCCGTCCGTCGCGAGGGACTCTCGGATATACACCGTAGGAGTTTTTGTCGAGGGTTGCAGATTGCGCAAAAATAGCTATACTTCTCGGATTATGGTAGTTCGAATGCGAGTAAACCGCTCTAAATCCGGCAAACGCCGAAGCCATCACGCTATAACGGCTTCGCGTCTCATTACTTGTGAATGTGGCGCCCTCCGCCAGAATCATCGTGCCTGCCAGTCGTGTGGCAAGTACAATGGCCGCGTTGCGGTAGACGTTGTCGCTAAAGCAAAGCGAGATGCTCTCCGAAACAAACGCCGAGAAAAGGCTCTCAAAGAAAGTGGGCAGGTTACCGAATCAAAAGAAAAGGCCACGACATAAAAATAAGCGTTTTCTGCTCTTTAATGGACATATGAATCACTTACCAATGCAATCAGCTCCAAGCTCATTGTAAATTGTATGGCCAACAGACATCTTGCTCGTTCCGTCGTCCTCCAGGTTCTCTTTGAACGAGATTCCTCTCCAAATAAATTGACCCTCGATCAAGCGTTCGGAAGGCTCGCAGATTATTCGCAAGAATTTGGTGCGCGCGAGTCTGACATGCCGTTCATGAAGAACCTTCTGCAAACGGCGATTGCAAAGGAGCTAGAAATAAATGACGTCATCACGAAAGCGGCACCGGAGTGGCCACTTGAAAAGATTTCAGCAATTGACCGAAATATTCTCCGGCTTGGTCTTACAGAACTCTTGTACGCTGATCGTGCGCAGGTCCCTGCAAAAGTTGCAATCAATGAAGCGATCGAACTCGCAAAGACATTTGGTGGAGCCTCATCGGGCCGCTTTGTAAACGGCGTGCTTGGGTCCGTGTATCTTGAGCTTGGGGAGCCTGGAAAAGAAGACGGAAAGCAGCGAAAAGAACTGACCTCGGGACCAATGGTAGTCGAGGAACTTGTGGGAGCGGTTGTTTACGCAAAAGAGGCGGGGGAAGTGTATCTTGCGCTCGTCCATGATATTTTTGGCCACTGGACTCTTTCTAAAGGCAAATTACTTGCCGAGGAAACCCAGACTGATGGCGTGAAAAGGAAAGTGAAAGAGGAAATTGGTCTTTTGATCGAAGTTGAAGACCAGCTTGGAGAAAACGAATACATCGCAAACAATTCGAGCGCCACGAGCGGAAAAAAGAAGCGTCACGCAACGTACTATCTCGCCAAGTCTGAATTTGCAGACATCATGTTAAAACGCGAGGGTGGGCTTGATGATGCGCAGTGGTTTCCGCTAGCGTCCGTTGGAGACCTCAATTTTTATGATGATATTTTGCCGGTCGTGACAAAGGCAATAAACCTTCTCGCACAGAAGGACCGCGCCTAGCATTTCGGTATGGATTTTTCAGCCTTTGAAACAAAGATTGGACACGTATTTCGAGACAAGAAATTTCTCGAAACCGCATTCACACATCGTTCATATTTAAATGAAAATCGCTCACCAGGTCGCGAACATAATGAACGTCTCGAATTTCTTGGCGACGCAGTTCTAGAGCTCGCGGTTACAGAATTTCTGTTTGCAAAATACCCGACGCAACCGGAAGGGGATTTGACCGCGTATCGTGCCGCGCTCGTGAACACCATTTCCATTTCGGAATGCGCTTCAAAATTAAATATGAACGAATACCTACTTCTCTCTCGCGGCGAATCAAGAGATATTGGGCGAGCGAGACAAATAATTTTGGCGAATGCCTTTGAGGCCCTGATTGGCGCAATCTATCTCGACCAAGGCTACCAAGCCGCAAAAGATTTCATCGCGAAGCAACTTTTCTCCAAGGCTGACGAAATTGTTGAAAAGAAATTGTGGCAAGATGCCAAAAGTAAGTTCCAAGAAGTTGCACAAGAGATTCTTAGCGTTACGCCGAATTATAAAATCGTAGATCAGTCGGGACCCGACCACGCACGGCACTTTACGGTGGGCGCGTATATTGGAGACGAGCGCGTGGCTACAGGAGAAGGGAAGTCAAAACAAGAAGCAGAACAGGACGCGGCAGAAGCCGCACTAAAGATCAAAGGCTGGTAATTTAAATCTTTTTTGATGAAAAAAGTAAAAACTCCGGGGGCCTGGAAGGACCCGCCGGAGCAACTTTCGTTATACCGCTTACGAGGCGGCGCCAAGTCGAATCGTTACTTCGGCTTGGCCAGCGGTGAGTCACGTCCAGCTGGGGCAATCGTGGCGACGGGGGAGTAGCCCTCGCAACCATACTTGACCGGATTCTTGAGGAACTCGGTCACGTAAGCCCACAGCCTTGACTGCTCGCTGTTCGAGATGGGAAGAGGAACCCTCTGCATGCCGAACGCTTTCACGTCCGACAACACATCCTTGAGGGCTTTCACGATGTACTCCCGATTCGCATCGAGAACTTGGTCGGGCGAGGGCTTATCAATCCCCCGATCGACCGTCATCGTGACATAACCACGTTTGACGGCGTTAATGAGCGCCACCTCGTGGTCCAACGGCATCCTGTAGCCGCTGTCCTCGCGTCCTGAAAGCGCACCGATTTTCGCTCTGTCGAACGAAATGGTTGACTTCGGAGCCGGAAGATTAGTCATGTATGCCTCCCTTGGGGCAAGCACGTGCTGAATTGCTCTGGGGTCCGCAGAGGACCGTCCTGATCGTGCCGCTCAGGCCAGAGAGGGAAACACTATATTATATTTATGCTATTTTGTCAAGTTTCTTCGTTTCATCCTTGCCAGTGCCCTTAGAAGGTTCATCTGCTTCAAATCTCTATACCGAGCATCTTCTTTGAGCGATTTTTCAATATCATCTAGCCCTTGAACGGTGCTTGCGTTACGAATCCTTCGTGTCACGTCTTTAATATCCAAAACAGCAGACTCCAACGCCGAGGTCTTTTTCAATAAGATAAGTGACCGTGCGATCGCTCTTACGCCTGAATCCCACTCGAGCTCCGAACTGTCATCTGAAACACTTTTAAATCTGTAAAAAGGAAACTCCTCAACTATTTCTCCTGTGAGTTTTTGCATATCAGCCATGACCCGCATAATTTTTAATGCCTGCTCATTAATCAATGTCAGCATGTTTTCGTTTGATCGGTCAGCATGGCCGAGAAGCTCCTCGGGACTATAGGTGCTTAAGATATCCACGGCATCGTAAAGTCGTGTCAGAGAATGTAAGTCTGTCGCCGAACGGATAGAGTCGCGTATCTTGGCAATTGAGGTGTCTACTTCGAATGCAGCCCTACCACCTTCGACAATAAAATGCTTGGGCGCTTCGTTAAGAAAGCCCTCTTTTGACCCGTCTTTTTTAAAACCCCAGAGCGAATAGATAAATTCTTCAGGTGTTGAAGGCAAATAGAAAGTACGATTTTCCTCTGAGTCAGGACCTGAAATGGTAAATTTAGGATTTTCCTCCAGATCACTATAGGATTCTGGCCAACTCTCAAGGGAGTCACTCTTAGTAAGAGTACCTAATACGATATCTACAGTTGGATGTGTCGATGTTGAATTTTCATGTGATCCAGCAACATCTGTGTGAAATTGTTTTAGTGCCCAACGACGCTTTTGTTTGGGACTCATTCGCTCAAACTCGTCTTCAGATCCTTTCTCGACATAAATCATACTGCAACTATAATGTATTTTAATGGGTAATCTAGAGAAAGGAGGAGGAGGTGTTGAGAATGAGCTTGAGTCGCGAAGAAATGAAATGAAAGATGCGTTTCGAGTTGCGCGTGACCAGCTGAAACAAGAAGGATTCAAATCGGCCCGGCAAAATCTTGATGACGTTTTCACATCGTTTTCTAAAGATGAGCAAGATGGGCTCCGCGATTTATTTGAGTCAATGGGGACAGTTCTCGACGAAGATAACTCTGATGGATCCAAAGAAAATGAGTCTATCTCTTTAAGGGATCTGATTGTAAACGAGGATCCTCATGCCTTTATTCTGAATAAATTACTTGCCCGCGTCGCCTCAGCAGAAGGTCTCTCGTTTGGTGAAGGACTTAGCGCTGAAGAGGTAAGGAATATATTGATGAATCTGACCCCAAAGGAAATTGAAAAATGGAAGCAAAATTATGCGAATTCGGAAGAAAAAGATACGGGGCAGTTTTCCGGCTATCCTGCCGCGATAGCGGCGTTGCGATTAATGGGCAAGCGTATTGAAGAGTAAAAGTCGTGTACGTGTTAAGAAAATTGCCAAGATTAGCATCAGTGTCCCCTGGGCACTTTAAGCTTCAAAGTCTCATGCTAGCATGAACGCGTATGCCTGAGTTCGGAAGATTTAACATTTTCAGACGTAGAACAAAAGATGCCCCAAAGGACACACGAGAAGCACGTCCGTCTGCACCGCTGACTGAAGAAGACTTGAAATTAAGCGCGGAACTTGATGCGGCGCTTGAGGAGGCACAAAAGACAGAAGCAAACGCTAGAGAAGAGAATGAGGCGCTTCTTATCGAGCAAGCTGAGCTCCGAAACCCCCGCGTTGCATGGGCGCTCATAGAAAGGGTTTTTAAGAACAGAAAAGAACTTGGTGAAACAGAAATAATGGATGCAAAGCAGTTTCGTCGCAAAAAGGGTTCGGTGTATTTTGGCGCCGTCAAAGATCCGGAGAGAAAGACATTTTCAGATCCTATTATTTCAAGAGATATATTGAGTGTTGCCGCGCAGGAAATAGAAGAGGGACTACGTGAATCGAAAGAATCACTGAGAGCGCAGTATATGCATGAGCGCCAGAAACAAAGAGCTGACGTGGTAGAGCACTTGATGGCGGATATGGCGCACTACATATTTGGTGACAATGTAGAGGTGAAATTGACCGATGAAACAGACGATCGGGGAGGGATCGATTGTGCCGTTATATTTAAAGATAAAAATGGACGCGTAGAGCAAGTCTTTGGGCTCGACTTCACAACCGCATATGAACAGCCCGTCATCGATAAAAAAATAGCTCGAAGCCTGAGGGGTGTGACACGTGGATATTTGAATACAATTCACTATTTGAGAACAAAGGATCTCCAGGGACGAGATGAGTATTTCTCTTCGCGATTTGTCCCGAGGGGTACTATCGGAGTGAGTAATATGTCGGCGTTACTTTTCGCCAAGCGTTGGGAACAGAGTGGCAAAAGCGGCGCGCCAGATATCATTGGCTCGGAAAGACGAGCAAGCATGCTGTACGCTCTTCTAGAAGAATATCGTGGACAAAGAATGTGTTCGCAGATGCTCGATAAGGAGAAAAGATTGAATCAGCCGTCCGACGCAACACAAGAACTTTTAAGGGCCGAGGCACGGATACAGTCTATTATAAAAGAGAATCATCTTGAATGGCCCGGTCAAAAACAGCACAAAGATAGGACGCTTGAGCGTATTAGAGAGACGGTCAAATCTACAGGCAAGGGTGGCAAAATGCCGGAACTCTTGAGGCGGGCACAAGAAGATGTAAAGAAGTTAGATGCGTTAAAAGGTCCCCAAAACGCCTAAAGTTCAAGTGGTGTTGACAAACTATAAATAATAGGCTAAGATAATTATTACGAGTTCTTTATGTAAAAAGAGCGATGGCAGTTTCTGTGCGAGACTCACTACAAACGCACAGTGCTATGGCAGCCATGTTGCTCTCCGAATACCGCGTCCAATAAATAACAAGAAAAATAGGACGCACACTAAAGAAGCCGACTTCACCATAGGTCGGCTTCTAATTTTATGTTTTACCGCGCAGGAAAACCGATGTTAGAATGTGAGTCGTGTATCTTAAATCCATCGAGCTATCAGGTTTTAAATCATTCGGAAAAAAAACCGAGCTCGTTTTTGGTTCCCGAATTACCTCGGTAGTGGGGCCAAATGGCAGTGGAAAATCAAACGTGGCTGAGGCGTTTAGATTTGTGCTCGGCGAACAATCAATGAAGTCCCTTCGCTCGAAGCGCGGCGAAGACTTGATTTGGGGCGGTTCCCCATCGCTTCCACGCATGAATCGTGCAGGGGTCAAGGTGACATTTGATAATTCCTCAAAACTTCTCGATTTGGATTTTAGTGAAGTCGTAGTCGAACGCGTGGTCTACCGCGACGGACAAAATGAATACCTGCTGAATGGTACGCTGGTTCGCCTAAAAGACGTAATCCGCCTTTTGGCGGGGGCGAACATCGGCGGATCTGGATATCAGATTATTTCTCAAGGTGAGGCTGACCGCATTTTGAACGCGTCGCCGAAAGAGAGACGCGAAATGGTAGAGGACGCGCTTGGACTTAAGTTGTATCAACACAAAAAAGCGGAAAGTGAACGCAA
>JAYTPG010000051.1:0-13054 GCA_043747375.1 Candidatus Kaiserbacteria bacterium
CTTCCTTACGGGCTTGCCGTCTATTACATCGTTATGCCGGCGGAAGTTTCAACAAATCTCGCGCGTCTCGACGGTATTCGATATGGACTTTCTGTTCCTGCCGGAAATTTGGCAGAAGTGTATTCAAAGACTCGCGGTTTGGGGTTTGGCCCTGAAACACGGCGTCGAATCTTGCTCGGTACCTTCGTTCTTTCTTCAGGATATGCAGATGCGTATTACCGAAAAGCCCGCGCCGTACGTTCGCTCATAACGGAAGAATTCAAGAAAGCGTTTTCTGAAATCGATATTGTTGCGGTCCCAACGACCCCGTCACCAGCGTTTGTTCTAGGTGAAAAAGTTGCTGACCCGCTCGCGATGTACGCCGAAGACATCTTTTCAGTGCCCGTAAACCTTGCAGGAGTGCCCGCAATTTCTGTCCCAATGGGCAATGTTGTTCGCGACGGTGTGAATCTCCCGGTTGGTTTTCAAGCAATTGCACCTCACCGTGCTGAAGAATCCCTATTTTCGCTAGGCACAGATATAGAAAATTTCTAGGAAATCTCTGCGGTATAATTGATACATGCCGAGCGATGTGACGGTCCCGGGCGCACTGGGCTGGATAATGTGGTTTTCTGGAGAGATTGCCTTTAAATGGGTTCCTGGTTTCATTGTTTCTCTCACGGGTGCACAAAGCGCTACATCGCTTACGCCAGTGTCGGCACCACCGCTCATTGTGAATGCCGTCAGTGTTCAAGAGATTGCACATTTTTTACAGACGAACACGGCCCCAGGAATGTACGACACCGTTTATAAAGGATGGATTTGGTTTGTTGGATTTTCAATCTTCCTCAGTCTGATTTTGGCTACCATTTTGATTTATTGTGTCATGCGGGTTTTTCAAATCCGCCGCGCGGAGTATGCTCATTTTGAGAAGGAGACTCACACCGTGGTAGCTAACGATGTTCCAAAAACGCGTTTGCGATGGAACCGAATTCAGGAGCAAGCGAATTCGGAGAATGAACAGCAGTGGCGCCTCTCAGTTCTCGAAGCGGACATCATGCTCAACGAACTTCTTGACCATCTTGGGTATAGGGGAGAAACCATGGCCGACAAAATGCGCACCGTCAATCGAGGTAATTTCGATTCCATTGACTTAGCGTGGGAAGCTCATCGTTATCGAAATAAGGTTGCGCACGAGGCGACCCCTTCAATGACGAGTCACGAAATCCGTCGCATCATAGGGCTCTACGAAAAAATATTCCGCGAGTTTGATTTCATAGAATAGAGAAATTGGCGCTGAACCGTTATTTTTGGTATAACGATTCTTAGCGGGGTGGAGCAGTAGTAGCTCGTCAGGCTCATAACCTGAAGGTCGTGGGTGCAAGTCCCACCCCCGCAACAAGCTAAAAACAAAACGCCTCTTTATGGGGCGTTTTGTTTTTGTGTTTTTGCGAGGGGAGCGAAGTGCCTGCGCACTTCGTGTTGGGACTTGCAAGGCGGAGCGATGTTTTGCCAGCGGGCAAAACCGCGAGCCAGGGTCGCGGAAATTCAAGCTCGGCGGAGCTTAAATATCTGTGACCAAGCCCACCCCCGCAACAAGTACTGAAAAAGCTCTCCTGTGGGGAGCTTTTTCAGTACTCGGATTCTACGGGGGAATGACAGTGTGGGACACTGTCACGGTGGGACTTGCAAGATTTTGCGTGGACACCCGTTCAGTAGAATGGGTCGCAAAGCCAGGGCCAGGGAATTTGTTCTTGGCAAAGTCCTTGTCAGTAACAAGTAAGTTTATTCGTGTTACCATATCGCGAATGTTCGAATCTGAAGCGGCGGGTGGACTCGTCTTTAACTCACGCGGGGAGATCGCGATAGTCCAAAACAACAATGGTTCATGGGGTTTTCCGAAGGGGCACATAGATCGGGGAGAAGACGCGATAACCGCGGCGATTCGAGAGATTAGAGAAGAGACCGGTCTTACGAAGCTTACGCTCGGAAAAAAACTGGGATACTACCAACGTTTTGCTGGGAAAGCTGGAGGCGGAGAGGGCACGAAGGAATTAAAGACGATTCATATGTTTCAATTTACGACAACAGAGGAGGATCTTGAGCCGCAGGATCCAGGAAATGCGGAGGCTAAATGGGTGGCTATATCCGACATTGAGAAAGTGCTCAGTTATTCGGCAGACAAAGAATTTTTTCGCGGCCTCAAGCTTCACTAAGCAGGCCGAGAAATATTTGCGCAAAACTAACAATAAAAAGAGAGACTGCAGCGATAAGCAAGAGCTTCCACTCTCCATGTAAAATTGCGGCCCCGACCGAGTAAATAAAGAAAATTGCGATACCCGGAAAAAGCGTGATCGATATGAAAAATTGAGCGTTGGCGTAGAACTTCTTCACTCATATGTTATACCCTGAAACAGCTTAAAAGTGGAGAGTTGGTCGAATATAGTATATTCTGTGCGCATTGTCGGCGTAGCTCAGGTAGTTAGAGCGGAGGATTCATAAACCTCAGGTCGCAGGTGCAACTCCTGCCGCCGACACAAGAATATTCGGCAAGGCTCGAAAAGAAGGTAATTCTGGTGTATCCTCAGACGGTCCGCATATGCGGGTGTAGCTCAGTTGGTTAGAGCGTCCCCCTGTCACGGGGAAGGTCGAGGGTTCGAGTCCCTTCACTCGCGCTAAGGTCAAAAGACGTCGCCATATGGCGACGTCGTTTGCCTTTATGGCGCGAGTGAAGTAACAGTCCGGGGGACTGTTACGGAGGGACTCGAAAGGTTTTGCGGAGTACTCGTCCAGCAGGACGAGTCGCAAAACCAGGACAGAGCGGAGACAAATGGCGACGGCCATTTGTCGAGCGCTTGGCCTAGTCCCTTCACTCGCGCAAATTGAACCGAGAGCCCGTTCAAGGGAAAATGTAGTATTATGTAGAATATGAAATCCTATAAATATTTAGGCCTCATAACCACTCTCTACATTACCTTTCAGCTTATTTCAGATGTTACGGCTGGCAAAATTGTCCAGCTGGGCGTTTTCACTGTTTCGGCTACGGTACTTTATTTTCCTATAACTTACATTTTTTCTGATATTCTCACGGAAGTTTATGGTTATACAAAGGCACGAAGTGTTGTATGGCAGGCTCTTCTTGCTTCAATTATTGCAGGATTGATATATCAATTAGTTGTTTGGTTACCTCCTGCAATGGGTTTTGATGCCAGTGATGCCTATGCTCGTGTTCTCGGTTCTGTTCCAAGAATTCTTTTGGGTGGTTGGATAGCGGTATGGGTCGGGGGAATACTGAATAATTACGTGTTGGCAAAAATGAAAATTTGGACAAAGGGCAAATACCTTTGGACAAGAACTATCACTTCTACAATCGTAGGAGAAGGAGCGAACACGGCTTTGTTTTACACGATTGCACTTTATTCAGTATTACCAAATAACTTACTCTTCAGTTCGATTCTTTCTGGTTGGTTTTTGAAAACTCTTGTCGAAGCTGTATTTACTCCTGTAACTTACTACGTCGTTGCGAAGCTGAAAAAAACAGAGAACGAAGATTATTACGATACGAATACCGACTTTAACCCGCTCATTATTAAAGCTTAATCGCATGGGACTATAAATCCGGTATAAAGATCTGCCCACCACTTTCCCTTATTCTAGTTCCAACAGCGTCCAGTATGGTGCCCACATTTGGAAGCCCCGAAAGGGGCTTTTCCAATTCTCGAGTGAAGTAAGGCCCAAGACACTGCTGCAGTCAGATGAATTCAAGGCAAGACAGTGGCGGACGGTGCATTTTTGTATGGTAGAGTTAAATTCAACAGAAAGATTTTATGATTTTCCCTCTAATTCTCGGCATTCTTCTCGGCGCGTTTACGGTTGCATTTGCACTGCAAAATGTGACGAGTGCCACGCTCACATTCTTGGATTGGCACTTCGAGGGGTCGTTGGCACTTATCTTACTGTGCGCGGTCGCGGTGGGGAGTATAATTTCGCTTCTTATGGTTTTACCTGAAAGCATCGCTAATCATTTCAGATACCGCAAACTTTTAAAGGTGAACGAGAATCTAACGGAAGATCTTCGTAAACAGAAAGAACTTACTCTTTTCGCTAAAAAAACTCCCGCGACAACCGAGGAACTTGAGAAACTTGATCAGGGGAGAGTAACGGACCCTCTTCAATAAAGAAGGTCGTTGAAATTGCAACACGTTCTGTAACGCGGATGATCTTCCATGCACTCGGTTGAGTTTTCCTTCCAACCAAAAGGACTCTTCGAGGGCTTAAGTGGTATGCTTTGACGATAGTTGTTGTATGTCCCCACAAGACGAGAATTCATATTTTCAAAAGTTGAACCGACACCCGCTGTTTCGTGCCGCGAAATATTTTTTTATAGCCCTCTGTATCGTTGTTCCATTTCGTATCTTTATTGCTCAGCCGTTCATTGTCTCGGGCTCTTCGATGGCGCCGACGTTTAACGCAAACGAATATTTAGTCATTGATGAAATTTCGTATCGGCGGCACAAACCTCTGCGTGGAGATGTCATTGTGTTTCGCTACCCGCTCGATCCTTCGATTTACTTTATAAAGAGAGTTGTCGCGATTCCAGGCGACATTGTTACGATTTCCCAAGGGGCAGTGCACGTTATAGACCCGAATACAGGAGCGCATCTTCTTGCCGAAGTCTATCGATCACCTTTTCGAAATCAAAAAGATACCTCCACAACAACTCTCGGAAGTGATGAATATTTCACGCTCGGTGACAATCGAGAAGAGAGCTCGGACTCACGCATCTGGGGTCCTCTACAAGAGCGTTTCATTCTCGGAAAGCCTTTTCTCCGATTGCTTCCATTCTCACGAATGAGTTTTTTGCCCGGCGAGGATAATTTTTCAAAAAATTGGTAACGACGCACACATATCCCCAGCAGTGGAGAAAAAACTTAGTCGAGGAGGTATAATTACTTGCGACTAAAACTGGGACTTTTATGTCAACTTTTCTAGATAGGCTTAAAAAGAAGGAAATCGTCCCTTCGAATCCTGACGATGCCAAGCAGGAGAAAATAGCGGCTCAAAATAAGCCTCCTGAAGTTGCAACGACACCGGCAGAACAGTTGAAGGTAGATATTTTTCAAACAAAGAATAAAATTATTATTTATGCGCAAATTGCGGGCGCATGCGTAAACGATTATGGGGTTCTCATAGAGGGGGACGGGGACGTGGTTACAATCAAGGGGGAACGCAAGCGACCTAACGGAGAACATTTTCAAAGTCTTGAAAACGAAGAAAAGGAAAACGTACTCAGCGAATGTTCCTGGGGCAAATTTTATCGGCAAATAATTTTGCCTGCAGAAGTGGACCCATCGAAAACAGAAGCAAAAATGAAAGACGGTATTCTCATGCTACTTCTCCCGCTCAAAGAAACGACGGAACGAGGTATTCGCATTAGCGTGACGGAGGTGTAATTTTTTGCTTTCTTCCCCATATCGGATTTTCAAAAACGATGACAAGCGGCTACCATTGCGTGATGAGGAACCAGCCCACTTGGAGGGCGCTAACGCTGTATGCCGTATTTGGTTTTTCCGCATTCATAGTTCCCGTGGTGGCGCACGCTGCTGATCTTGGTTTTTCCCCCTCAACGGGGAAATTTCCTCTCGACACGGAATTTACGGTAAAGGTAACTATTCTCCCGAGCGGAGACAGCGTGAATGCCTCTGATGGAAAAATTTCTTTTGATGCTGAAAAGCTCTCAGTGACAAACATCTCAAAAGACGGATCAGCGTTTTCTCTGTGGACGGCGGACCCATCGTATTCAAATTCGGCAGGAACTATTTCATATAGCGGAGGTTCCCCGAGCGCTTTTAAGAATGACGGCACGATTTTAACAATTAAATTTAAGCCTAAAGCATTAGGCACTGCGGCGCTTTCCTTCTCGAGCGGTACCGTTTTGGCAGCCGACGGAAAGGGAACTGATGTATATAAAAAAGGTGGCACTGCCTCTCTTGAAATTATCGCAGCAGCCCCAGTGGCAGACATCCCGCCGCCTGACAGTGGAGGCGCTTCGGGGGACGGAGTTACACCAATCGCTCCGGTCATTACCTCCTCGACTCACGCAAAATCTGAATCCTGGTATGCCACTACAACGGCACTTTTTTCCTGGAAACCCACTGCTGACGTGACTGATATTAGAACACTCTTTTCAGACAAGGATACAGTATTACCGGCATCGCTCCAAGATCAAAAACTCTCGACATCGCAAAAGACGGTGGCAACTAAAGATGGGATTTGGTATTTCTATGCGCAATATAAAAATGACTTTGGGTGGGGGGAAATGGCTAAAAAAGTGATTCAAATTGATACCGTGCCCCCGAAAGAATTTGGAATTACCCTTAAGGCAGATGGTCCGGATGCGACAGCGCCAAAATTTGCGTTCTCTGCCGAAGACGAACTTTCTGGAGTAGATCGCTACGAGATACTTTTTGGAAGTACATCGGTAGCAACAATAAAATCGGGCGATATGTTGAATGGGGCCACGCCCGTTCCTCCGCAGCCCGGGGGAATCACGCATGTCATTGTGAAAGCGTACGATAAGGCAAGTAACATTCGCATCTCTGAGAAAGACCTGACGCTTCCCGCCGTAGCAAAACCCATACCAAAAGGAAGCGAACCGCCGGTTGTTGAAAAGGTGACAATCTGGACCATTGAGCGAATTTTGTTGATAATTCTGGCGCTTATTGTCGGAGGCGTGCTGACATCGAATTATTACGCACGAAAGAAAACGGTTGACGACAAAGCAAAATTGCTCCAAGCGGTTCTTGAGGTTAGAGAGAAAAACGACAGGATATTCGCCGCAATGCGAGAAGAGTTTGAGCAGATGGTAAATGATTTCGATGAGCGGCCGCAATTAAGCGCAGCAGAGCGTGATTTCTTGGAAAAAATAAAGGAAGTACTCGATATTTCTGAAGAGCTGGTAGACACCGGCATCGAGGACCTGAAGAAGAAGGTCCGGGGGCAGTAAATTCGAGCAAATTTGAACAAGGTTTCGGGAGCGCCCCCCTCAGGCTTTTAAGCCTATATACTGCACATTTTTATGCCCATAGGAGGGCCGAAAAAGGGCTTAACAATGATAAAATAAGCGGCACGGACAGTACCAAGGTGCTGTGTTTTGTGTATGTCCGAAAAACAGTCAGATTTTCATGCCGTTTCGACGAAAAAATATTTCACTGCGCCGGGCTTTTTCACTCACATTTGGGCTTTTTATCGCTCTTACACTTTTATGGATGACGAGCGGTCTCGTTCGTGCGTATTGGATCGAAAAAACTGTTCACGTCTTTCCTAAAAATGTGACCGCAGTGGGTTGGGAGCGAAAGGAAGGTGCGCTTCGTCAGGATCTTTCTCCAAAAGCGCCATTCGAAAGTTTTGGACTGGATAATTCTGCGTTCATAAAACTTGAAGCAACCTCATCATTGCCACAACAGATAACGCCCGTGGCCCCGGTCGCAACTTCCACTCCTGAAACTCCTGTATTTCCTCCGATGATGCTTAATCCAGAACTTCCACCAACTACAAATGAACATCCGCCGTCGATTCTCTTTCCTGAACAATCGATGATCCTTATATCTCCCGAAGCGACCACGTCTTCCCCCGAAGCAACTTCAACCACGATGAGCTCCTCGACAACTCTCGTTGCTATTCCTATGTCGGGAGAGGGGGTTATTGACACAAACTTATTATCGGGACGCGGTACGAGTACACCGGTAATTTCCCTCCCGTTGCCGATCATTGTGCAGCCGGAAAGTACAACCACCGACGCCACCTCAACGCCAGGGAAGATCATCGCCCCGCAGAGCACCTCGACCCCGAATGGTGCAACTTCGACGGTGAGCAGTTCGACGACGATGAGAATGGAAAGAAAAACAGATGGTCTTTTTCTCGAAAACCATGTCATTCAATCGGTCGAGAACATTGCTTCCGACTTGCTCTCCCTCACAGCACTCACTGCATTTGCTACTTCCAGTATCGTCGCAGACATTTCTATGTCGAGCGATTCCGGGAATTCAGATCCCGAGGCGTCATCTACCGTTGCATCTCCAGTCGTAGACGATGTGTCCGCGTGTGTTGCACTAGGAACCACCTGTCACACACTGACCCTGAGCGGGTTTGATGTAACGGGCGAGTTGAGGGATAAGGTTTTAAAGGGCGTCGTACTCAACTTTTCTTTCGGTGCAAAACTTCCCGATGCTGAAGTCTCACAAGATAAACTCGTCGTACGTTATTACGTACGAGGGCAGTGGAGACAAGCAGGAGAAATATATCTCAACAAAGAACTCTCAAATGCTTCGAACGGGTCTTACTTTACGGCGAAACTTGATGCGGTCGAAAACTGGAACGACGTCGACAACATGCATGTCGTCTTTGAGTTTGTACGCCAAAGTGGAAAACCGGCAGAACTCTACCTCGATAGTGCGTGGCTCGATACCACCTACAAATATCGCGCACAACAAATTCTTTCGGGAACTTCGCTCGACGAAACAAGTAATCTTCCTGAAAACGTCTCAACGAGTTTGAGTGACGGCGGGGCGGACCCAAGTATTTTGGCTCTTGCAGAAAGGAATGTGCATTTTGATTTTGCGGGCAGTCTGTCCGAGACACTCGTCATTCGTGCTGATAAAAGATTTTATGTAAGTGACGCGACTACCACAAACGACGGCGGATATCCGACGACAATCTACACGAGTGTTACTAATGGCGGAAAGACAAAAGACACTTTCACATGGCTCGCCGCATTTCAAGGTGCGGCAGCGACAATGACAGATCTTTCGCAGTACATGAAAAATATCGGTACTACGACGCAACGAATCATTAAAAATAATGTCACGTATTTCTGTGATGTAGGGTGGCAAAAAATTACCGGTGATCGCTATCGATGTACCGCGACAAACGATGAGCATGTCTGTGTCTGGCTAAACGAAGATAAAAAGAACTGCCAAGAAGCAGATGTTGAGGTTGGTGTCGACGAAGAAATAACGTATTCAAGTGGGTGGGTGTCGGCGCCCATAGAGCCAGCCGAGGGGACAGACCGCGCGGGACTATCAAAGATATTTACGCCGGTTTCTAAGACAGCAAAGACGTTTGAGATTTTGCCCGGGCAGACACTGTATTTCAAAATTCAACTTACCTCTTCGTCGACCAGTAGATTAAATTTCGCACTTCAGGCTCGCGGGTTAACCTCTTCGGGCAGCCTTGAGTCCGCGCGTCTTCGGCCGGTCTCCGTGCTCGAGGCACAGAAAAAAGCTAAGAATGGTAAACAAAAAAACAAGGAACACCTCGAGCGCACAAGGCTCAATGATCAGTTGTCTGACAAATCAGATTTCGGAAGTAATGAGGTTCCAGAGTTTCGTTTCAAATTTAAAACCCAGCGCGGATTTTTTACGCGCGTAAAGGATTTCGTGTTACGAAATAAAGTTCCTTTCAACGTAAAAGATGCTCGTCTCGTTCGTACTGATGGGTCCATCGAGCACGTGCCTCTCGACATCGAATATGGAGCGAATGGTGATTGGGCGATGCGATTTGAAAGTCGCCCACGAGCATTCCGTCCTGGAAAATATTCTGTGCAATTGTCATTGGACGAAGGAGGGCAAACGTACACGGATTCACTCGATTTTTATTGGGGAGTTCTTGCGATCAACTCAAATAAAGATGTGTATATGCCGGATGAAACGGTCCACTTCAACATGGCCGCACTTAATGACAGTGGAGACACGGTTTGTGATGCCAATCTATTACTTTCCGTCGCGGCCCCATCAGGCGCGCAATTAGATGTTCCCGTTCAACCTGGGTTTGGTTGCGGGATGAACAATGTGACCGATCTGCCGGACTATATTGCGGATTATTCTGGGCTAGAAGAAGGAACGACCACGGTAACCCTCTCTCGTCTCGACGAGGCTGGGAACGTCGTAAACAGCACTACAAATAGTTTTTGGACTGCGCTTGATTCCCCGTTCACGATTGCGCGAAATGGGCCGACCCGTATCTACCCATTTTCAAAATATCCAATGCAAATTACAGTGACGGCAACACGAGACATTGAAGGAACTATTTCTGAAATATTGCCCGAAGGATTTCTTGTTCCCAACAAGGGGAGTGCAGCACTCTCGCAGGCTGACGGCGTTGTTAATCTGACCTGGGATATTTCACTCCATGCGGGCGAAAGTAAAACATTTTCCTACACATTCAAAGCACCAAACGTGAGTCCCTATGTGTACATGCTTGGTCCCGTGAAGCTCACGGGTGTTGATGGATCGGTTTATGTGGAAGGCAGAACATGGGAAATTGCGTCCGACGCCGTGCTTATTGCTACGGGCGTTGCGTGGCTGAGTGGTACGACAACATCGAACGGTACCGAATGGAACAACACAACAGCGGCAGCGATTAATTGGACAACGGATGATTATGATTCAACCTATTATTCTCACTCGACCACAACAAATAATTCAAGACTCACGGTAAATCAAGCAGGAGATTATTTGGTTGCGGTTACGGTTCCAACAGAGCGAACCGACACCGCAAATGCGGTTGAAGCGCTCGAAGCGAATGTGTATGTGAACGGAGTTCCGCAGGCATACGCAATTGGCCGTTCTAATTCAACAAACAGAAACACCCAGCGAAGTTCGGCAAACCATATTGCAGTCCTTCTACATAACCTTGCGGTTAACGATTATATCGAAGTATATTCGCGTACTGTTTCCGGTGGAACTGCAACAAACCACATTGTGGTTTCAACGCAGGCAAGCATGTATGTCGAATATATGCCAGCAACCGAAACGATATTTTCTGCTATTGCAACTACCACAAATGGCGGAACCAACATGAGCCCAGTCGCAACCTCATCTATGACCTGGTACGACATCGGCAGTCGCGTCGATAGCGGATACACCCACGGCAATGGTTCGACATCTCAAAATATAACGCTCTCCGCGCAAGGAGACTACGTGGTCTATATAAATATTCCTGTGGAGGAATCGACTGCGGTAGCAAACTCGCGCGGCAGAGGTCGCGTTTTGCTGAACGGTGTCATGATAAATGGCGGCGATTTTAAGCAAGACTACATCAGTAACTCAAATGGTCATGTAGCGTCTTCGATGCATTGGAGCGGCGTCGTGCATTCAACTACCACAAATTCGGTTCTTTCAGTTTCGGTACAGCAAGCAACCGCTTCTGCCGCCGCTACAATGACGGTCGGTTCAAGCCAAGCGTCAATCTATGTGCAAAAACTTCCTTCAACGGATGTCTTCTTTTCACGCGCAACAACGACAGCCACGGTAGCCCCAGGCACGGACTGGAACCCTACAGCGACAGGAACTATTCTTTGGGCAGCCGACGACATAAAAGATGCAACTACTTTTTCGCACACCGTTGGAAAAGCGACCACGACAGTTCTCAAGGCAGGTGACTATTTCCTTGTGTACAACGATTCGATTTCCAACAATAGTGGCACGGCGCGTACAGCGCCCAGAGTCACCGTCATGATTAATGGTAGTCCTGTAAGTGGCGCTCTCGCACCCGAACATTTTACCCGCGTTGCGGGAGGAGCAACGGACACTGAATCTTCGGGCTCGCTTGTATTTTTACTACGAAATCTCGCGGCCAACGATCAAATTACGGTTCGAACGGTTGCCAACACTGTTACAGGTACAAATGTCGCTGATCAAGATGCGTTGCTGTTGCTATGGAGGAAGGTTCCTCAAAGTGCGTTCACACAGAATACGTACAAATGGTATTGGAATAAAGATGCCATAACGCCAGACGATCCGTGGCCTGCCGGAACAGCGTCGGACCTTAACGAGGGGGATCCTATTACGACAGGAAACGCCGCTACCTCATCGTCGCCACTGCGAATCCGCATGGCCGTCCAGGTCTCGACCACAACGACCGCCTTTGCAGATCAGTTTAAGTTGCAGTACGCCACGGGCTCTACATGCGCGGCATCTCTTACATGGACCGATGTGGGCGCAACTTCAAGTGCGAGTATCTGGCGCGGGTACGATAATCCAAGTGTCGCAGAGTACTCAACCCTGCCGTCGCATATCCTAACCGTTTCAAATGTAAACGAGTCGTACGTCGAATCTAATCCGTCAACGACTACACCAAACGGAATGACTGTGAACCAAAACGGGGAATGGGACTGGGCAATTCAAGATAATGCGGCGCCGCCAGGAACGAGCTATTGCTTCCGCATGGTGCATTCAAATGGGCAGCTTCTGAAAGACTATCTTGATTACCCAAAACTTATTACAAACAATTCTCCGACCGCACCAACGCTTTCAAAATTATTCGATAATGAGAAATCAACTTCTACAACCCCGTGGTTTGAATTTCTTTCTTCAGATGAAAATGGTGACGATATTAACTACAGTATTCAGATCAGTACGGATCCGACGTTCGCGACAACAAATATCGTAACAGATTCCAACACCAATTTAAATGATTTTGAAGACATTAGTGACACCGCTGATAAGAAGCCTTTCACTAGCGGACAGGTTATTCGATACAAAGTGCCAGTTGCAAGCGCCCTCACAAACGGCGCCACGTACTATTGGCGAGTTGCCGCAATAGACCCTTTTGGCACCAACATTTACTCTGCAACTTCGTCGTTACGGAGTTTTACGATCGATAATACGCTTACGGCCACGGCGTGGTTTCAAACGAAAGCGCAACAATTTAATACGGACATTCTGAGTCAGGTTGAATCTACATCGACTGACGATGTAGGTCTTTCTGCCGGACAAACGACCGGTACCATTACGACGCCCGAGATAGATTTTAGTTTGGCTATTATTGGAAATGCGTGGGGGACCGTGACAACGACGCAAAGTACATTATTTGGTACGTTGCTGTATCAGATTCAATACTTTACATCGACGAGTTCGTGGGCGAATGTGCCGGACACCGACCTCACAGGAAATGGTGCCGGATTTACGACGCTTCCAATAACGCTCACATCGCTCGATCCAATTACCTACAACGCACTCCGCATTTTCGGCACATTTACAAAAACAACGGCAACTCCCAGATTATTTGACTGGAC
>JAYTPG010000052.1:0-8684 GCA_043747375.1 Candidatus Kaiserbacteria bacterium
GCTGCCAGACTTGGACTCGAACCAAGATACTCAGATTCAGAGTCTGAGGTCCTACCATTAGACGATCTGGCAATATTTGAAAAGGCGCGTCGACGCCCATGCAGTCAACGCGCCTTATACTAGCTGTTTTTCAACTTTTTCTCAATGAATTGACACGCGGGGAATTACTGCCCCGAGGACTCGCTCGACGCGTTGCCGGAGTCTGAGAGCGACGCTGCCGCAGAACCACAGCTTCTTACGGCTGTTTTAAATTGCGACCACGCTGAATCGCGGGACGATTGCCATGCTTTCTTTGCGACGGTGCGTGCCGCACTAAAGTGCTGCCAGGCTGAGCGAACGGCACTTCTTACTGCGCTTTGGCCGCTTTGGGTATATGCACTGGCAAGATCCGATGCACGCTTGGTGTATGCAGTATTGGAGTCAGTGGTGAATGCGGTCATGGCTGAGCCAAGAGACGCTTCGCGCGCCGCAACCCCAGCCGCGACACATGGAATGTCGATCGTTAAACCCGTCGACGAAGCAGAACGGCCAGAAAAATGGTCTCGATCTCGAATTTCCGTTGAACTGCCTTGTTGCCGGTCATCGACTCGTGGCGGACGATGATCGCCCGTCGTAGAAGACCCGAATAATGTCATTGCGCCTACCGCTACCGATGCGAGCCATGCTTTTACCATAAGAAAAGAGTTATAACCCGGTAATGGTTTAATTGTAGCCCTTTATTGTGGGCAACGAGTCCTGGCTGTGTATAGCTTCAAAAATGTCGCCCATACACCCAGCAACACTCCAATAATCTGCAGATTATTCGAGTGTTCCTCCGTCGCTCCGGAAATCTTTGCCTTGTTTTTTCTCTTAATCTTTCACTCACCAATGGAATCTGATGGGGCCCAGGCTCCTTGCATTTTTGCTCAAATTAGCTGAAGATGACGCATGGAAGCTCGAACCTCAAGCCCTAAAGAACCACTCGCCGAGCTGCACTTTCACCTCGGCCAATCTGTTGAACCCCATATATTGTGGTCTATCGCCCATGAGCAGGGCATCAAGCTTCCGTCGAAAAACTATTGGGAATTTTACGATCTCGTCTCACTCAACAAGCCCGAGGTAACCTGGGATGATTATCATGCGCTTTTTAAGTGGACAGAATTGATCCAGTCGTCACCCGTTGCGATGGAGCGAACAGTCTACGAAGTAGTGAGCGGCGCATACCGGGTTTCTAACATCACCGTTGTCGAACCTTCGTTTAATCCCCTTTTTCGCAATCGACAAGGCGAGCGCGATCTCGATCACATCATTCTCGCGGCTCTTCGCGGCATGGAACGCGCACTCACCGAATTTCCCGAAGTACGCGCGGGCCTCATATTTTTGCTCGACCGACGACTCCCAAAAGAAACAAATGAAATTATTGTGCGCAAAGCGATAAAGTATCGTTCATGCGGCGTGGTTGGTATCGACATCGCGGGGCCTCTCGCCGACGGGTTTTCATATGATGACTATGCAGACTTGTATACACAGGCGCGCGCGGCGGGACTCAAGACAACGGTACATACCGGCGAAGACGGCACCGCGGAAGAGATGGCACACGTGATCGACGTGCTTCCCTTGGATCGCGTGAATCATGGATTCCGCGCATATACCGACCCAAAACTCATGGAAACACTCGTCAAGAAAAATCTGACCCTCTGCCTATGCCCTACCTCAAATATGAAAGTGAATTTCATACGTGATTCGAAACACTTGGGCGAAATTGTACGCACGCTCTATAAAAACGATGTGAAGTTTTGTTTCAATACTGATAACCCGGCGATGCTCCGCACAACGCTTCCACGTGAGATTGCGCTGGTGCGCGAAACTGGCGCACTCACGGAAATAGAATTAGCACAAACCGTGAAATGGGCGTTCGACGCTTCATTTGTCGATCGTACTCAGGCAAGTAATTTGTATTTGTAGATACTAGTTCGTGACGATGGGACATGTCCGCCGGTCTTTTTGAAGTGCCACGGGAATTTCCTTTACCGACTGGATACCCTTTGGGCCGAACACGACTTCGAGCATGAGTCCGTGCGAAACGGCCGACTCCCAGTATTGATCAAAAAACAGATTCCCGAGCGAGTAGTATATATGTTTTGACGTGGCCCCGTCATCCAGACGCGGAGTATAAAGCTCATGCTCTTGCACAACATGAGGATGACTGCCCACAATAATTTCTGCGCCCGCGTCCACCAGACTTCTCGCGAGACGTTTTTCGTGATCCGTTGCGGATTGATACTCTTCGCCCCAATGCGTGTACACGACGACGATGCGGCCTGCGTCTTTTTCTTTGCGCACTGCCGCGGCCGTGAGATCGGTATTGTCACTCGTCCAGTCACTCCATGTGATAAACGAAAACGGAATGTTATTGATCATAAGACGCACTGGCCTATCTGGATCGGGCAGATCGGGGTCTCCAAAATACTTCACCCCTGCGTCGCCAAGATATTTCTTTGTTGAGATCAGCCCTTCAATTCTAAAATTCATTATGTGATTGTTGCCGAGATTTACCATGCGCACATTATGTTTATAAAGTAGTGCTGCGGTAGAAGGCGGAAATGTAAACGTGTAATTGTTTCCGTCGCCGGGCTCGGAAAATTGGGAAATCGACGCATGATCGGTTATCGGACCCTCCAAATTGGCAACCACGAGATCTTGCTGCTTGAACAGATCGTGAAGACAGGAAAAGACATAGTCACCTCCCTTTTTCTCAATAGTCGTCCGAATGGAGCGGTCAAACATCATGTCACCTCCAAAGAGAATCTGTGCGGCCGGCGCACCAAAGGATACCTGACGTGCCTCGGCGGTTTGAGTAAGTGGGAGAAATAACCCCGCAAAGAGGGTTACTACTGAGTGTAGAAAAATATCCATGCGACCACTCTATGCCACCGCTCACCCAAACACCACTTATGGACGTGAACAACTCAGACTCGTGACATTTCAGTATTTTGAAAAATGCTGAAAGTCACGGAGTGAAGAAATAGAAGAAGAACCGATAGGACGCCGGTTTCCACGAGAGACTTACGCTTCAATACTTGAAAGGCTGTGGGGCTTGCCTTCGGCTATCGAGGCGTGCGTGATGCGAATGAACTGCGCTTTCTTTTGAAATTCTGGTATCGTTTTGGCTCCGGCATATCCCATTCCTACCTGCACACCACTTGCGAGCGTTGCAACAATTTCAGCGACTGGCCCCTTACAAGGCACCAGTGCTTCTACCCCCTCGGGGACTGCCTTGCGACCGTGGGTGAAGTATCTTTCTTTCCCTGCGGCACTTTCGATAACTGATTTAGAACCCATGCCGCGATATTCCTTGAATCGTTTTCCGTCTTTTTCAACAATTTTTCCAGGAGCTTCGTCGGTGCCTGCAAATAAGTTTCCGCACATGACCGCGGAGGCTCCCGCGGCAAGTGCCTTTGCAATATCTCCCGAAGTTCGAATTCCTCCATCCGCGATGACCGGGATTTTCTTTTTATTTGCGACAGCAGCAACTTCCAAAATTGCGGAGAGCTGCGGAACACCTACGCCCGAAATGACGCGGGTAGTGCAAATAGAGCCGGGGCCAACGCCTACTTTTATGGCATCGGCGAACGTGCACGCCGCTTTTGCGGCTTCTGCCGTTGCAATGTTTCCAAAGATTACCTTTGCGTGTTTGAGAGACTTTTTTATTTTCTTCGCGCTTTCAACAACATTCAAATTGTGCCCGTGAGCGCAGTCGATGACAATTGCGTCGACTCCGGCAGCGTCGAGTGCAAGCGCACGATCTGCGGCAAACGGACCGCATGCCGCCGCAACGGGTACACCCGCCTTTTTTACTTCAAGCACCATCTTCACCTGTTCTTCTATTGAATCGTTTCTGTGAATGACGCCGAGACCACCAAGCTTACCGATCGCGATTGCCATCTCAGGACCCGTTACGCGATCCATTGCAGCAGACAAAAAAGGCACGCTGAGTGCTATTCCCGCAATATTTGTTTTGAGTGAAGCCTCCGCAGGCTCCATGGCACTCGCAAGAGGCCTGAGTAGTACGTCGTCGAAAGTAAATCCTTGGCGGATAACTGCCATGCGGCATTATAGCACACTTTGGGCCGTCAAGCTAGTTTTTCGATTTTTGCTGAAATTGCGTAGTGGTCTGAAATTCCAGAGGTAAGCTGGACATCAAAAGCCCTGTAACCAGGGGTCGAGAAGAGACCGTCTACCATTTTGTCACCAAGTTCTTTTTCGTGAGTTTTCCCCGCCCGGTGGAGTGGTGCATAAATACTGGTTTTGTATTCTGGCGGGATGTTGTCTTTGTAACGACTCGCGAGCATATCGAATATTTCGCCGCCGCGTGGCGCGTTAAAATCTCCGCAAAGCACAAATTCTTTTTCATTTGAAAGAATGTCGAGAAGCTTTTTCATTGATTGTCTCTGCTCGTCGCTGGCCTGGCCTTTTGCAGACCATGTGAAGTGCGTCGTCGAGACGTGGAAATCGACGCCCTCTTTTTCTACGCGAGCCGAAAGCAACATGCGATTGGTATAGTTGAACGTCTTTTCATCATCCTGATCTGAGTCGCGGACAGTGTCGGGGTCGCCCATAAAATGTTGGACGCGTGTTTCTATAAGTGGCGTTTTAGAAATAATCGCGTTTCCCCACGTAACAAAGCGGCCCTGAGTGAGCTCGCGCGTTGCACTTACGTAAAGCGGTGTCTCAGCCCCGAGCACGCGAGCAAATCGTTCCACATCTTCAGGGCGAACTTCTTGAAAACAAGCGACGTCCGGCGAATGCTCTCTCAGAAACTGCTCGACAGCATCGTTATGGCAATCCTTTTCAACGTTAATCGATATGAGAGACAGCACCGCCATGAAAATCTATTTCGAGTGCTGGAGAGAAGCTTTTATGAATTCATTAAAGAGCGGATGCGGGGAAAGCGGACGGGCGCGAAGTTCAGGATGGAATTGAGTACCGAGGAAAAATGGATGCACCGAACGAGGAAGTTCCGCGATTTCCATCAGTACGCCGTCTGGGGAGCGCCCAGAAAAGACGAGGCCGGCGTCTTCGATTCGAGAAACATACTCAGGATTCACTTCGTATCGATGTCGATGACGTTCAGAAATAGTCACCTTACCGTATGCCGATTCTGCGAGCGTTCCCTTTTTAATTTGGCACGGGTATGCGCCGAGTCGCATCGTCGCGCCGTATGCCATTCTTGCGAGTTTCTCTTTTTGGCCCGGTAATATGGCGATAACAGGATCTTTTGTTTTCGGATCGATTTCGGTGGTATGCGCATCTGCGATTCCCGCTTTGTGACGGGCATATTCGATGGTCATCAATTGCATGCCGTAACAGAGGCCAAAATAGGGAGTCTTGTTTTCGCGGGCCCACTGTATCGCCTTTATTTTTCCCTCGATTCCCGTTTCTCCAAACCCGCCGGGTACCAAAATGCCGTCGTATTTTTCGAGTGACGAAAGCGCGAGTTTTCCGTCTTGAATGTCTTTGGCATTAATCCAATCAATTTCCGGCTTTACCCCAAGATGATATGCCGAAAATTTGATCGCCTCTATGACGGAAAGATACGCATCTGAAAGAACAAAGTCGCCGGTGTCGAAATATTTGCCTACAATGCCGATTTTTACTTGTCTTTGGCCATTGTGCGCGTGATCTGCGAACTGTTTCCACTCAGAAAGGTTCGAGGATTGCTTGGCGCGCTTGCCGAGAGCCTTCAAAAGAATGTCGGAAAGGTGGTCGCGTTCAAAATTGAGCGGGACATCGTAAATGGAATCGACATCCGGTGCAGAGATGATATTTCCTGGCAGCACATTGCACCAGATGGCCAATTTTTCTTTTCGCTTTTTATCGAGTACGTGGGTCGAACGCGCGATGATGATGTCGGGCTGAACGCCGTACGAATTGAGAGCGCGAACAGCAGTCTGCGTTGGCTTCGTCTTCATTTCACCGATCGTGCCGGGCACCGGCAAATACGAAACCATAATGAAGGTGACGCCCGAAGGATTTTTAAGATGCAGTACGCGGGCCGCTTCAATAAAGAGCGCGTTTTGGAAGTCTCCGATGGTGCCGCCGATTTCGACAACAGAAACATCAGAGCCGGCGGCGTCTGCGGCCTTCTCAAGGCGAGTGATTATTTCGTCGCGAACATGTGGAATCGCTTCGACGAATTTCCCTCCGTAGCCAAGATTTCGTTCACGCTCGATAACGGAACGATAGACCATGCCACTGGTCATATAGTCGTCCGGGCCCAAATCACGATTAAGGAATCGCTCGTAGTTCCCCATGTCTTGGTCGGTTTCGAGACCGGAATCGAGAACGAAGACTTCTCCGTGCTCAGTAGGATTCATCGTGCCCGCGTCGACGTTCAAATACGGGTCAATCTTCATAAGATTGACGGAGAGGCCGCGTGCGGAGAGGATTTTACCAATTGATGCGGTTGCGATGCCTTTGCCCACCCCGGACATAACACCACCGATTACAAATATGAATTTTCTGCTTTTCGTTTTTGCCATGCGCATTCCTTTTGTACGAACGACACTATAGCACGACGAAGGGCCCCTGCGCTCGCTGGGGAAATCTCGCATTTGACTTAATATCTTTTAGTGGGATAATTGCTGCACATTGCGTAGAAGGGAGTACAAAAAATGCGCTTTGTTGAAGTTCGTTCAACCAATCCGATACGGCAAATTCGATTACGGGCGTACCCTCTTTGGAAACGAAAGTGTATCCTCAATGCAACACGAAAGTGCTTGCAAATCGATATAGCGGATAGAGATCGTGAAGAGCGCTCTATTTTAGAAATACAATCGGCAACGGATAACTTCTAACCGCTCTGTGCGGTACAAACGGGGGTGCGGCCAACTTCCTTGGCCGCACTCTATTTATTTTAAATACCGACGAACTGCCAAGTAGCTTGAGAGCGCGCCGAGACCAATGCCAGAGCCCATTATGACAATAAAGAGATATGCGAATTGGCTTGTGAAGTAAGTAAAGACGTTGAAAGATCCGAGGAACTTTTCCGAGCTCGGGCCTATCCAGACAAGAAATGGATACAAAATAATAAATACGATAATCCCGGAGATGAGTCCGTAAAGAACACCTGCTATCATAAACGGGCCCCGCACATACCAGTGCGAAGCGCCCACGAGATTCATGACGCCAATTTCGTCTCGAGCGGTGTAGATGGTAAGTCTGATCGTATTAAATGCGATGAGCAGTGATGAGAGACCCAGTATGATGGCGACGGCAAGCGCGATATTGCGAGACGTCATTATGATCTGAGAAAGGCGATCGATCGCTGCTTTGTTTTGGAAGAAGTTAATTTTGTCGATGGTGCTCCCCACACCGGCATTACCCTGCTGCGCTTCAAGATATTTTGCTATTGATTCATACTGCGATGGGTCCTTGGCACGAACTTCGAGAGAAGCGCCGAGCGGGTTTTCGCCGAGTTGTTCAAGTGCCTGCATTGTAAGCTGGTCATTTTTATGACGCTCTTGGAACGCGGCGAGCGCTTGTTCCCGAGTCACATACGAAACCGAGGCCACCTCAGGAAGGGCTTTAAGAGATGCTTGAAGTTGCGCGATTTGTTCGTCGGACGCAGTGGTGGTGAAATAGACCGTCACGTCTACCTTTTCAGTTAGCTGGGTTAACACCGACTGAAGTGCGGCCCCCGAAATCATCAGTGCTGCGGTTACGAACAGTGTAATTGTCATCATGAGGACGGCCGACAAGGAGACAAACCCATTGCGCATAAAGCCTATGAGGCCGTATCTCGCAACTCGTTTATATGTAAGCCAAATACTCATATGACGTATCTACCCTGCTTATCATCGCGCACAACGCGCCCCTGGTCCATGGTGACAACTCGTCGTCCAATGGAATCCACGACGGATTTATTGTGCGTTGTTAGAAGAACGGTTGTACCAAGATCGTTAATTTTCTTTAGAATTTCAACGACGTCGTGCGTATTGATTGGATCAAGGTTTCCCGTTGGCTCGTCAGCAATAAGAACGTCGGGCTGATTCACAATAGCTCGTGCAATCGCAGTACGCTGCTGCTCACCGCCGGAGAGCTCATGGGGAAAACTCCATATCTTGTCGGAGAGACCTACAAGCTCAAGCACGTGCGGCACATCTGCCTGAATGTCCTCGTCAGATTTGCCCGCGACTTCGAGTGCAAATGCGATATTTTCATAAATATTTTTTGTTGAAAGGAGTCGGAAATCCTGAAATATGGTTCCTATGTTGCGACGAAGCTCAAGAAGATCTCCATTTTTCATTGAAGAAATGTTGTGGGCACCGAAATACACGGCCCCTTCGGTTGGCTCGACTTCAGCAAAAAGCATCTTTAGAAGAGTGGTTTTGCCCGCGCCCGAGTGCCCCACTATGGAAATAAACTCGCCCGGTTCGACGTTAAGCGTAACGTCCTCAACCGCTGGCGGTGAGCCGTCAAAATAAATCTTTGTGACTTTATCGAAATGAATCATGTTTTACTAGCGCTTTGAGGCTAGCGATTAACTTTTAGAGAATCCCGCGGGCCTGCGAATCGGCACGAACCCCGTCTGGCTATTATACCTTCTCGAAAGAAGAAACCAACCCGACGCTGTGAGAAATGGGAAGCGGCGACCGAAAGGTCGCCGCTCAAGAGCCTCTGGCGGATGTAGTTTCTTTCAAATG
>JAYTPG010000053.1:0-15206 GCA_043747375.1 Candidatus Kaiserbacteria bacterium
TTTCAACACTGACGTTTTTCAGGTTGTGTGTCCGCGCACCTTTTACGATTATTTTGTCATTATCTTTTTTTTCTGCCATACAAATTTGCCCCTCGTTTGCTCTGAGGGGTACACATCCAACAGTATCATGAGACGCTCTCTTTAAAAAGTTGCGCCACGGCCGCCAATAAGGAGGCCGCTAACGCTGTTTGTGGGAATGCGAATTTTTAGGTGTTAGTCGTCGTTTTGTGGCTTAACAAAAGTCTTTAGCCATTTAATGCGGCGAGCGACATGCCCTCTGTGAATGGTGTCGGGAGCCCGAGAGTAACGATTGCTGACAGGAACTTATCATGCATTTTTTACCCCACGTTCTACATGTCCTTCGGAACATACCTCGGGATTAGAATAATATAAACGAAAATTCAATTCTTTACAATAGCCGCCTCTTCTGTCAAATCAATCTCAAATTGTTCTCGCACGTAAATTTTAATCTTCTCTGCCAATACAAGCACATCTTTTGCGCTTGCGTTTCCCGTATTTACAAGATAATTCGGATGCTGCGGACTTGCTTCTGCGTCCCCCACTCGCGCACCCTTCATGCCAGCTTTTTCTATGAGCCAGCCTGCAGGCACCCGACCTTCCTTGGATTTTGTAGATTTTTCCTGTTCAAAAAGTTCTCGAATTTCCTTTGGTGCAGTCGGGTTCATGAAAAAAGATCCCGCCGCTTTCACGTTTTGTAAATGACGTCTTTCTCGCTCTTGAATTGTGCTTTGAATGAGCTCGGACCCCTTTGACTTGTCAGTCTTTTTCAGCTCTATAACCGCTCTCGTGATAATCCATTCCGGATTATCCTTAAAAAAACTGTGCCGATATGAAAAGTCGCATTCAACGTTCGAAAAATCTCGACTTTCACCGCTCTTTGAATGTATCGCGCGAACGGAAATGACAAAGTCCTTAATTTCCGATCCAAACGCTCCAGCGTTTCCTCGAACGGCACCTCCAATAGAGCCGGGTATTCCGGAAAGTCTTTCCCATCCACCCAACGCTTGCATATTACTAGCCTCAATAGCACGCAAAAGATTGCTTCCAGCCCATGCGTCTACCCGAAGCTCGGAAACACTCCACAAATCACCTCGCAGACGAATAACCAATCCCCCATACCCCTCATCCGATATGAGTACATTGCTGGCACCTCCTAAAACAATATAAGACACATTGTTTTCTTCTGCCCACGAAATGGCTTCTTTAATGCCGCTTTCAGATCGAACTTTCGTAAAATATCTCGCATTGCCTCCAATTTCAAAGGTTGTAAGCGGCGCAAGACTGATATTTTCTTCGACCATAAGCATACCTATTTCTTCTTTGTTTGTTTTTTTACCTCTAACTTTTGAATCTCATCACGTAGAAGTGCCGCGGTTTCAAAGTCGAGATTGTCGGCTGCTTTGTGCATCTCCTCTCGTTTATCTTTTATAAGCCTTTTTACATTACCCCCATATGCGACTTTATCCAGCTCACTCAATTCTGTGACCGCTCGTTCACGTGCCTTTTGAATATCGCCTATGATGTCGTGAATCTTTTTTGCGATCGTTTTCGGAGTGATGCCGTGCGCTTTGTTGTGAGCAATCTGTTTTTCACGACGTCTACTCGTTTCTCCTATTGCTCTTTTCATTGAACCGGTCTCGATGTCAGCGTACAGAATGACACGACCCAAGACATTTCGCGCGGCACGACCGATAGTTTGAATAAGTGACGTCGACGATCGCAAAAAGCCTTCTTTATCGGCATCTAAAATACCTACTAATTCAACCTCCGGCAAATCTAGTCCTTCTCGAAGTAAGTTAACTCCCACAAGAACATCAAAATGTCCTTTGCGGAAATCAGTTAAAATTTCAATGCGTTCTATCGTCTTAATGTCGCTATGAATGTAACGAGACTTGAGTTGTTTCTCCTTGAGAAATTCATTTAGGTCCTCTGCCATCTTTTTAGTTAGAACGGTCACAATTGACCTGCCCCCTCGTTTTGTAACAGTTTCAACTTCGCTAATGAAGTCTCGCACCTGACCTTCGTAGTCGCCTCGTGCAACGATTGGCCTCACCTCAATTTCAGGATCAACGAGACCCGTTGGACGAATGATCATTTCAATGGGCGTGCCGCCATTTTTGAATTCATATTCCGACGGAGTCGCGCTCGTGAATATTGTTTGTCCCGTGTTTTTTATAAATTCGTGAAAAGTAAGTGGACGATTGTCGAGTGCGCTTGGAAGACGAAATCCGTGCTCAATAAGTGTAAGTTTTCGTGCTCGGTCACCTGCGTACATTGCCCCTATCTGCGGCACGGTCACATGAGATTCATCAATAACAGTAAGATAATCTGGAGTACCGTCGGCTAAATGAGGAAAATAACTCAAAAGCGTATATGCGGGTTCTCCGGGCTTACGTCGGTCAAAGTGACGAGAATAGTTCTCGATGCCATTGCAGAAACCAAACTCTTTTATCATTGCAATATCTTGTCGCGTTCGGCGTTTTAATCTTTCTGCCTCCAAGATCTTTCCTTCGGCGTCAAATTCGCGAAGACGCATTTTTAATTCGGCCGAAATGTCTTGCACTGCAGCATTAACTACTTCTTTTGGAGTTACATACTGTTTTGCCGGAAATAGAAATACGTTGTCGCTGTTTGTCTTTATTTCTCTCGTAATGTGGTCCATTTCTTCTATTGAGTCCACGCGACCACCCTTAAGATCCACCCGGTATATGATTCGTTCTCCTGCGGGCATTATTTCCACATATGATCCAAGCGCTCGAAATGTTCCTGGCGTAAGATCTCCGGTGGTTCTTTCAAAATACATTCCAATAAGAGTCCGCGTAAACTCGGATCGGGTGAGCAATGTACCTTTTTTTAAATGAACAATGTATTTCTCATACTCTCGTGGATTACCAAGTCCGTAAATGCAAGAAACCGAGGCTACAATGATGACGTCTTTTCTCGTAAGCAGTGCTTGCGTAGCGGCATGGCGAAGCCTTTCTATGTCTTCATTGATCATCGCCTCCTTCTCGATGTAGGTATCCGAAACCGGCATATACGCCTCAGGTTGATAGTAGTCATAATATGACACAAAATAATGCACCGCGTGTTTCGGGAAAAATTCGCGATACTCAGCAGCGAGCTGCGCTGCCAAGGTCTTATTGTGGGCAATGACTAGTGCGGGTTTTCCAAGCTGCTGGATCACGTTCGCCATGGTGAACGTTTTTCCGGAGCCGGTTACGCCGAGCAGCGTCTGATTATTTTTTCCGGATGTAAGGCCTGCCATTAAAGCTTCAATTGCTTTAGGCTGATCACCCTCCGGTTTGTACTCGGACTCGAGAGTAAACAATGACATGGCTCTATAGTGCTTCACATTGAGCACATAAACAAGGTGCAGGGCCGGAATGTACACTTTAAATAACCAAAATAGTACTGTGTTTCTTACCTTTTCGAAGCACGGCAAGACCATTTATAAAATCATTTTCCGCAAGCGGTCGATCCCCCGTCTTTTTTTTGTTGAGAGAAACTGCGCCGTCACTTAAAAGTTGTCGAGCCTCTCGCTTTGAGGGGGCAAGCCCGCATTGCACGAGGACGTCAATGACCGTTTGACCAGGAGTAACATTAGTAGTTTTTGCCTGCTCAATAAGAAGAGCCTTGACCTCATCCGAGATTTCTGTAATCTCTGAACTAAAAAGGACCGCCGACGCTTTTTGAACCAGCTCTGCGGTGTCCAAACCATGAACAAGGCTTGTGATTTCGAATCCGAGGCGAATTTGCGCCATTCGTTCATGTGGCTTAACGTGGTGGTCGGTCATAATTTTATCAATATCTTCATCGGACAAAAAAGTAAAAAGATTTAAAAAGTCTGATACGCTCGCGTCTTCGGTATTAAACCAGAATTGATAAAAATCAAAGGGGGATGTCTTTTTTGGGTCCAGCCAAATTGCGTTTCCTTCACTTTTACCAAATTTTTTGCCCGTGGATTTCTCCGTAATGAGTGGGATGGTGACCGCATATGCGATTTTCCCCTCTTTTCGTCGAATGAGGTCGGTGCCCGCAATAATGTTTCCCCACTGGTCGGATCCGCCAATTTGCACATCACATCCATGCTGTCTATACAAATGCCAAAAATCGTATGCCTGCAAAAGCGGATAGGAAAACTCGGTGAATGAAATGCCTTCCTCACTTTGCATACGCGCACTTATTGCATCTTTTTTTACAAGCGAATTAACCGTGAAATGTTTTCCTGTGTCACGTAAAAATTCAATGAGACCGATTTTCGTAAGCCAATCAGCGTTGTTTACGATCTCAACGTTCGTGTCACCAAGCAAGTGTGCCGCCTGCGTTTGTAGCTGTCGCGTTCTTTCTGAAATCTCAGATTCATTTAAGAGGGGTCTTTCGACGTCCGGCTTCGGGTCTCCAATAAGACCGGTTCCCCCGCCAACAAGCAAAATTATTTTATGTCCTGCGTCTGATAATCGCCGCATAAGCATGTACGCAACAAGATTACCCACATGAATTGAGTCTGCCGTTGGATCAACACCCAGGTAGACTGTTCTTTTTTGGCCGTCAAAAATCTCTGCGATTTTGTCCGTAGAGGTTTGATAGAGAAATCCTCTTTTTTTGAGCGTTTCAGAGAGAGTCATATGTCGCAAAATATAACACAAAAAAGGGGCGCTCCCGCAAAGAGCGCCCCAAGGTGCCGTCCTCAGGTGGTGACAAGAAAACCATCAGACGGGTCTTAGATTGTATCCCATTCTGTAAAGACGACCGCCAAAGCTGCGCGTGATACGATGGTTTTCCCTGCGGTGAAATATTTACGCTTCCGAGTTACTCGTCTTTTCCTTGGATTCGTTTTACGTAGGAATGACGTATGCGAACTCGAAAACTTTACCGGTTCGTGACGCCCAGAGACAAGATAACGCTTTGATACGTCACGGAGGACGATTTACCCGGACTGGTGGGGGTTTGACCATAGGACCATTCTTGCAAAGGATGTAAAAAGCCTGACGATTTGTTTGAAACGCGAGGGACGTCATCAACTCAAACAAGTGTAACGGAAAAAAAATATTCTTCTTTCTGCTTCTACATAAATCGCTAAATTTTCTCCTGGCTCTCTCGGTGATCTTGCCATAGGTCAATCAGTAATGATTTGTGGCTCGTCAAACTCCGACGGAAGCCTCGCCGCTCAAATGATTCAGATTCGACCGGCATCATCTGCAAAATAACTTTAGGTATTTTTAGGACGTAACAGCGGAAAAAGTTGCGTTTCATGTGCAGGGCGATTTTCTAAAAACGAAAATAGACGTTCCGACATTCCGAATCCAAACGCCGGCGGCATGCCGTATTCCATGTCGGCAATGTAATCAAGATCAAGTCGCTGGGCTTCGTCGTCGCCCGCATCACGCAAACTCTGCTGCTCACTAAAACGATCATGCTGGTCTTGTGGATCATTGAGCTCGCTAAACCCTTTACCCATTTCAGTGCCTGCAATCAAAATTTGGAATCGTTCGACGATGCGCGGATCTTTTGAAGAGCGTTTTGCAAGCGGCTCAAGGTACGCCGGTACATTCACCAAAAAAGCAGGTCCCGCAATTCCCTTTCGTATGGATTTCCACAAATGATCGATTGCTCGCGGTTTATTAAGCTTCTCACCTACTTGAAGCGTCACATCTCGGACGGCTTGTATCGCCTCTTCTGCAGTACACTCTAGCGGGTCGATACCAAATCGCTCTTTGATTGTTTTACAGAAATCTATGTGTCCCCATTCTTCGGCGAGATCCACGGTATGATCGTGAATCGTAAATGAATATCTTCCATATACCTCTTTTGAGATTCGACGATAGAGCTCTTGGATAAAATTCATTCCGTATGTCATGTCTTGAAACGCTTCGTACGATTCCCACATGGTGTAATCCTGTAAATGTTCGCGCGATTGTCCCTCATTTCTGAAAACCCGTCCTATTTCAAACACCTTGGGAAAACCGGCGACGAGAAGCCGCTTGAGGCGCAGTTCCAGAGCGATTCGCAGTGAAATATCAATGTTCAGTGCATTATGATGCGTTAAAAAAGGACGTGCATCGGCGCCGCCTGGTGAACTCTCTAGTGCTGGGGTTTCAACTTCAAGAAAACCTTTCTCTAAATAAAAATCCCGAATTGTCTGCCAAAAGCGAGCGCGACGTTCAAACACAGCTCGTAATTCGGGGTCGAGTAGTATTGAGATCGATCGAAGCCGAAGTTTCAGCTCTTCATCCTTGAGCCCAAACCATTGATCAGGCATAGACATAAGGGATTTGGAAAGCATCTTCCATGAAACTACTTTTAGCGATTTTTCACCGCGCTTTGTCACGTACGGAGCTCCCGTAATTTGAACAAAGTCACCCGTGTCTACGGTACTGGAAAAAAGTAGAAAGTGTGCGGCATCCATGTCGTCTTTCTGAAACACTCCTTGCACGCGGGCGGTGCCATCAAAGAGATCCGCAAACATTATCCCTCCCTGGCCTCGAAGAGCCATTACTCGGCCAACTAACGTTTCTCGCTCATCTTTGGAAACAGCTTCGTCAAACCCCGCTAAAAAATTTTGCAGTGTTTGCGTTTGTTCCGATGTGACAGGATACGCCTCCATGCCTGCATCTTTAAGAATGCCTAATTTTCGTTTTCGCTCCTCGCGAATATCTGTTTCACTCATGTCGAAATACTATCAGAAACTAGAAAATATTCGAATCTATATTTTTGAACCAGAATGTTGAGAAAATCTTTGCAAAAAATGTTGTTGCCAGTAGCGCTATCCATGCAACTAAAACGAAATTTGCAAGTTGTTGCTCTCTTTTTTCTACTTCTCTCATGTTTCTCCCCACTACAACGAATCCGGAATGCGTGCCCGAAAAATGCTGGGTCACAATTGCACTTCTCAGTCCTGGAGTGGGCTCCCAGCTCACTCTGTTTTGCCCTGGAATGGATGTGTCTTTACCTTGATTTTGCAGGGCCGCATCAAAAACGCCGCCAGGAGGATGTGGGAGCGGCGCATTTCCTAAAGTCGCTGAAGACTCGAGCATGAGTCCCTTATCGTCGTAAACGGCCAAATATGGGCTTAGGCTTGACGCAATATCTACAGCAGGTGTCCCGTGGGGTATGACACTTGCCGGGACAGCTCCAGCAGAAAGGGCTCGCGCTGCATCCTCAGCCATTTGAACCTGAGGATCATTAAGCGATTGACGATAATTTTGTTGAACTGCTCCATACACCAAAAGGCAAACGCCAGTAACGGAAATTGCGAGAGGTAGCCACAGCAAGAATCCACGACTGAGTATGCTCATAAAAAAAGTATACTCTGTCAGTAGTTTTCGTCCACAGATTCTGACTGTATACTGCCCACTATGTTATATAAGAATTTGACTTCGTTCTCATATGCTTGTAAGGGTATAAAGATTGCTTGGAAAGAAGAGGTGAATTTCAGGATTCAGGTCGTAATAGGGCTTTCGGTTTTGTGTTTCGCCTATGCTCTAAACGTAACTCATGAAGAATTCCTTATATTAATACTAACAATTGGCGTCGTCCTAGCTGTTGAAACTCTTAACACCGCGTTAGAAGAATTCTGCGATATGGTTCGAGGTTCGCATGATCCGCATGTCGCAAAAATTAAAGATTTAGGTGCGGGTGCGTCTCTGATTGCGAGCATTTCCTCTGCCCTCATTGGAATAAAAACATTTCTCCCGCACATCATTTCCCTCTTATGATCGCGGGGGTTTTGCACGTAGACAGCTTTGTTCTGCAATCTCTTTACCATTTGCGTACCGTTCCGCTCACTTACTTTTTTATTGACGTAAGTGAGTTTGGGAGACTCGTGACCGTGGTAGGCCTTCTTTCTGTTTTCTTTGTTTTCTTATTCCACAAAAAAAGATTCGCCGATTTGGCGGGGTTGGTAATTTCGGTTGTCGGCGCCGGCGAAACTCTTCTTCTCATCAAAGTGTTGGTCTCACGTGTTCGTCCTGAATTTTTCTATCAGGCATATCCCGAGGGGCCACTATATTCCTTCCCAAGCGCCCACGCGGGTCTTAGCATTGCACTTTACGGCTATATTGCCTATCTTCTCCTTCAGGAGCGCGCAACATTTTTTAAGACGACCGTGATTAATGCCTTACCAGTTCTTATAGCACTTGTTGGTTTTAGCCGACTCTACCTCGGTGTTCACTATTTTTCAGACGTCATTGCGGGCTTCGCAGTCGGAGGATTCTTTCTCTGGCTTGGTATAAAAGCTAGATTGCAACTTCTTGTTACAAAATTACAACAAGCAAATCAATATCGGCGCAATCGACAAAATTAACATTTCTAAAGTACAAATCGGCCGTCCTTATAAATTATCTTTTGAGTGCCGTCTTTAAGATGTGCCGTCACGGTTCTTTTTGTGGTTGAAATGATATCGGTGTGAACTGAAGAGTCATTAAATCCGAGATGGGAAAACTCATCTTCTGACATTGCACCGAGATCTCCTACGCAAGCTTCTTTATATGCCATGCCAAGCGCCAGGTGCGTATTTCCGTACGGACCTCCAACATTCTCATCGTAGAGCGTCTCTGCCATAAATTTTGTAATGCGAGAGTGACGACTATCGGTAAGAGAGTATTCTCCAATTTTGTTCGCGCCCTTTGTCGCAATCATCGCCTTCAGAAGCTTTTCATTTGTTTTTGCGGAGCTCTTGACGACTAGACCATCTTTAAACCATAGCTGAATTCCAGTTATTCTACTGCCGTATCGATAGAGCGGTTGATTGAATCGAATCCAGCCGTTTGTTCCCCGCCAATCGGGACTCGTAAATATTTCAAAACTAGGCATGTTATAGCCTCTTCCGGCAAGCCATCGACGCTTCTCGCCGAGCGTTACCCAAAGATCGTTATCTACTCCAAAGACATGAAGCTTGTCAATTTTTGGTGTGAGCGCATTTAGTTTGCTTCTATAGATTTCAATTTCTTTGTACAGTTTCTTCCACTCAGCGATCGGGTCCTTTTTATCGAGATAACAAGCCTTGATAATTTGATTCCAATATTCTTTTTCAGAAAGCCCTGCCTCTTTAGCCATTGCCGGGGTTCCGTACATGCAAAGGGTCCAGCCAAACTTCCCGTCGCGCTCCTTTTTATTTCGCCAATCCATAAAAGGCTTCATTGCAAGCCCCCGTGACATCAATTTTTTGGCATCAATGCCGTCTAAAAGATGCATATCTTTGTCCGCAAGTATAAATAATGAGTGGTCAATTTGATCTATTACCCCCTTTAAGTATTTATCTGGAAAAAAAGCGAGTTGGTCCTTAGACGCATGTTCATAAAAGTAACGACTCGTGCTCGTGTTTCTTCGCATGTCTCCATTTTCTTCATCGGGAGCATAATGCGCGATTACATGCCCGCCTGCTTTAATAATCGCGTTGTGAATTGCCATATAGAGCGGCTTTGCGCTTTCGCTAGAGCTAAGACGCACAACCTGCCCCCTCTTTAAGCCCTCGCCCATGTTTAGTGCGAAATTGACCATTAAATCTGCGTATTTATTTAAAATCTTCTCGGGCGGCACATAGGCTGTTTTGTTTGAAATTCGTTTGTTTGATTTTGACATATGCGTACATTAAATTTGTTTAACAATCGTAGTCCGTCATAGAAACGGCTACAATCCGTGAGTCAGAGTACTCGTTTTTTTAAAAATGTCTAGAATTATTTCTGAACGCCTTGGCACATAATATTGCTGAAGGCAAAAGAATTTTCCTTTACCTCAACGCCGACACTGGTACAGGCCGACGAGGTAGATGTTGTGCGATTTACGTCATAGAGACCAGCGGTAAGAACCTGCCTAAAATTGCCAATATCATCGGTGGATGTTGTCGCCAGTACCTGGCTTTTTTGCGAGAATTCAACAATCGCAGGAAATGTATCGCACGAAACATCGGGAGACGATTTTTCACACTTGAGGGTTATCTTGCCCTCCACTCCACTTGCTGATTTCGCGCTAAAATTTACTGAATTCATAATTTCTTCAAGAGTTCCCAAGAACGAATCGTGGTCAAATTCTTTTACAGTTCCGGATGGATAATTGGCAATATTTCCAGAATGAAATGCTTCCACGAATTCGTAACAACTTCCGTAGTGAATGGTGCGATATCGTCTAAATTCGTATCTGTTTCCAGCCGCGGCGTCATTTGCGGAAAAAACAGAAAATGACACTCCGTTAATACTTTTGGCGCCTATACTCTTCTCGCGTGAAGAGTCATCGGCGACGAGGCATTTGTTGAGCGCATGAGATTCTGCCGAAACACCAATCTGGATCAATGCTTCGGTCAGATTAGTTTCTTGGAATAACAACTTTGGTAACGCAATTTCAAACTGAGCACGGTGAACAGCATTTACATACTGATTGGTCGGACTGTCAGAAACGAGTGTGTTTTCCGGGCGATCGAGCTCTATTCCAAATGTCTCATTTTTGTAATGCACTATTGGAGCAGTTGTATTGCCTGGAATAACCACGAGCTCCGCGTTATTGCGATAGCTCAGGAACCATGCGACACTCACAAAAAGAAATGCGCAGGCGAGCATTGGAATAATGAACCGCCTCATCAAGCG
The DNA here is from genome assembly GCA_043747375.1 of Candidatus Kaiserbacteria bacterium. Lineage (GTDB taxonomy): Bacteria > Patescibacteriota > Minisyncoccia > Phycocordibacterales > UBA2100 > UBA10103. The sequence continues at coordinate 10,599 of JAYTPG010000053.1, forward strand.
ATTATATCACTGCCGATGCACAATTTAAGGAGTAAGCGACGTGGTTGTCGCCTCTTGCAAGTGCTTTAGACTGGGAAGGGCTATTACTACTGAGTGAGCCATATTTCGTGCATCTCTAAGTGATTTAAATGCGCTTTTGACCTTTTCTCGAGCATCTTTCAGCGCTTTTTGATTGGACGCAGCGATGGTTTTATCGCCATTGTCAGGAGTAAGAGGCGTAACGAGCGTAACTGCTGCAGTCGCATCTGCGTTCGCAGTGGCGATTAAGGAAGTGATGTCAGTATTTTTTTTCTGTAGGTCTGACACATCCTTGCCTGCAGACGATTCGTCACTGATCCTTTTCGTTAGTCGCTCATTAAATGCAGTCAGTGATTCACTTGCGGTCTTTATGCGGTCGGCCGAAACGATGATATGCCCTCTTGGGATGACGAGCATGAAAATCCGATAGGCCGCAGTTATACTCTTTACTTCGGCTTTAATATCCTCCAGCGCAGTATCCTCAGCAATTTTCGCCTTGAGTGTTGTGAGCGCCGTTATTTCTGCAACAACCATTAAGTCAATGGAGGATTTCACTTCGCCCTGCACACGAGTCATTGATTGAACTTTCTCATTGAGTGCATGCAGTGCCGCGAGCCTTCTTTCTATTTCTTGATCTGCACGTTCCTTCGCCTTCGTAATTCGAGCCTCAATTTTTGCGTCAATCGCAACAGTCGAAGACGCTTTTATTGCTACCGGACGCGGCGAACCAACGTTTAGGGCAAAAACAGGAGCACTGAAAAAAAATATGCTGGCAAGAAGCGCGGTGCTAAGAGTACGATTTGTTTTTTTCATATCATTCGGTTTGTGCTACCGGCGTATCGGTAAAGCTTTGCTCTGAAGACGACGCGGCAAGTTGAGCAGCGTCTACTTGCGCGTCTACATTTATAAGCTCGCCAGAAAGGGCGGCGTCAGAGGTGGTGTCTACGGGGGCGATAGCAACTGGGGCCGTGGAAGAAGCGATTGGAGGATTTTTTGGAGACGTGTCTATGGTTCCCTGCTTAAGATAGGTGTACCCAACCCAACCTGCGCCAACGACTATCAGCAGAGTAATTAAATATTTTATAATTGAATACATATGATTTGTGTGCTTTGCGCCTAAGGTTACTCTTTCGTTTAAGAAATACAAGGGCTACTTTAGTTCTGAAAGCGCGGACTCAATGGCGTCAAGCGCTGAGGCAAAAGCGCCTCGTCGCAAATCCGTCTTTAGTTCTTCTGATCTTGTGGCTACTCGTTTTGACGCTTCAGTTAGTAGCTTTTCCATTTTATCATTTACATCATTTTCGGACCAGTGCTCATTTTTCAGATTTTGCTCCCATTCAAATGTAGAAACAACTACTCCACCCGCGTTCGCCAAAATATCAGGAACGACGAAAGTACCTTTTGCGAAAAGGATATCGTCTGCTTCGGGCGTCGTTGGACCATTGGCGAGCTCGAGCACCACTTTTGCCTGAATACTTTTCGCGTTAACGGCGGTAATCTGATTTTCGAGCGCCGCCGGGATAAGTACATCACACGGAATCTCAAGTAACTTCTGGTTCGATATTTCCCTGGACTCGGGGTAGCCCGCGAGCGAACCTTTTTCTTTTTTGTACACCTCAACTTTCTCAACGTCGAGTCCCAATTCGTTGACGATGCCGCCTTTTGAATCAGAAATTGCAATAATGACATGGCCGTCATTGGCAAATATCTTTGCGGCGTTCCCGCCTACGTTGCCCATGCCCTGAACAGCAATTCGACACGACTTTGGGATCGTAAACCTCTCCTTTAGCGCCTGAAAAACAACAAACCCTCCCAACCCTGTTGCAAGCCCTCGCCCTTCCGAACCTCCGTCAGAAATCGGCTTTCCCGTGAAAGTGGCTTTCGTAGTGTCTCCCGTCAGTTTTTCATATTCATCTACCATCCAGCTCATTATTTGAGGCGTGGTGTTTACGTCCGGCGCAGGAACGTCGCGCTTTGGCCCAAGAACTGGATACATTCGCTGTACCCATCCACGCGAAAGACGTTCGAGTTCGTCGAGAGAAAGTTTTTTTGGGTCGACGGTAATTCCCCCTTTTCCTCCACCCATTGGAATACCCGCCACGGCGCATTTGAGAGTCATCCATAATGCCAATGCCCTCACTTCGTAAATGTCGGCATCGGGGTGGTATCGAATGCCGCCCTTGTGCGGACCTCGAATACTCGAATGCTGAACGCGATATCCTTCGTAAATTTTTTGCGTTCCATCGTCAAGTGTAATTGGTATCGAAACAACGACTTCGCGCTCCGCTTTTGAGAGACGTTCTATGAGATCAGGATTCGTCTTTCGTACAGTTGCGGCTCTTTTTAACTGCGAAAGTGCATTTTCAAATGGATTCATGCTGGGAGTATACCAGAAATCTTTTTTCAACAAGTGTTGCCGCCCAGGCTGAAAATGGCGCCAATACACTCATTTGGATGACTGGGGTTAGTCCAACACCTAAAAGAGGAATAATCGGCATAAGCGGACTGTAGCCCCATCGCCCTAGGTAAAGCGCTTTATATTCGACAAAAAGTGCGACAAGGAAGGCCAGAAGCGCACTCGTCGAGAAATCTCTGGCCCTCTGTTTGAGCATCCACTCTTTATCTCTTTTTTGAAGTGCAACTAAAACGGTTATTACCAAAACATAGAAAACGTCCCACCCTGCGGCCCATACGTTGAGTCGCCAACCGCTTCCCAAAGCCGCATAACCGCTATAAAGCGGCAACATGAGATGTTCCCAGCCGAGATTTAATATAAACGCAACCAAACTAAGCGCAACATAGATTTTAATCGTGCGCATAGGTTTTTTCTATAAACAATGTAGTGACTTTTTGCACTGATCGCGAGCTGGACCCGCAGGAGCCTGATCACACATTGAGCACGACATGCCTGTTGGTGCAACGCCGGCATTCGCAGGCGCTTTTGGAATAGTCATTTCTTTGAATTGAATATCGGTGGGTAATACAAATTTTGCAACATCCGCAGTCCACGCTGAGCAATGATAGTCATAGGATGTCTTGTACATATCTTGCGTTCCGCTGTTGTTCGAATCAGGCATATCATTTTTTTGCATTTGCATTTTGAAACCCATGGGGGCAGCATTTGACCAAACATAGGTGTCGGTTCCATCAGAAATCATGTGTGACTGAATTTTTCCAGCCTGAGGATTTATTGTTTCGAAATCACCTCGTATCCTTCCGCCCGAAATATACACTGTTCCTGTCGTTGCGTTGGAGCCAGCACCACGTGAAGCATCGCACTGAAATGAGCCATTTCTTGATATCAAACTAGCAAGTGAGCCCGATGCAGGTAACGCGGCATTCTCGGTTGACGCTGTATTTAATGATGCATCGCTTGCCACATGGCTATTTTTACTCGAAAAGAGAAGTGCTAGGCCGATTATCGCAACGGCGAGCAGGCCTACGACCCAATACTTTGTTTTCATAGTTTTTATGTAGTCTCTAATGATATGCGCAAATTGTACTCCTCAATCGGGATATGCCGCAACCCAATCCGATGTGATACTGTGCAACGATGTTTAGTTTTAAAATTCTTAAGAAATCGTCAAAAAGTCGCGCGAGACTCGGCGTCATCTCGACACCTCACGGAAACATTGAGACTCCAGCATTTATTCCGGTTGCCACAAGAGCGGCAGTGCGAACGCTAGATAGCGGCGAGCTCGAAAAAATTGGTGCTCAAATGCTTATTTGCAATACCTATCATTTGCACATTGCGCCCGGCGAAAAAATAATAAAAAAAGCTGGCGGCCTTCACAAATTTATGAACTGGAAGAGACCACTCATGACTGATAGTGGCGGATTTCAGGTGTTCAGTTTAGGGTTTGGCAGGGACCATGGTGTCGGTAAAGTTTTAAAAACGGAACAAGAAAAAACCATTCGAGAAGATGCGCAACCCGTTTCTGTTCGAATCACGGATGACGGCGTCTTTTTTCGATCTCCTATCGACGGCACGCAACTGTATCTTTATCCTAAAAAATCCATTCAAATTCAGGAATCGCTGGGTGCAGACATTATTTTTGCGTTTGACGAATGTCCGTCCCCACTTGTTGACGAAGCGTACATGCGTCTTTCGCTCGAAAAAACCCATCGCTGGGCGCAAGAGTCGCTAGACGCAAAAAAGTCCAGCAATATCGCTCTCTATGGGATTGTGCAAGGCGGTGCATTTAAAAATCTTCGCGAGGAAAGTGCGAGAATTATTGGTGACATGGATTTTGAAGGATTCGGCATTGGTGGTGAATTCGGCTACGATAAACCGTCAATGGCAAAAATGGTGAGTGCTATTACCGACATACTTCCAAGCCAAAAACCACGACACTTACTTGGCATAGGTCACCCCGAAGACTTTGAATATTCTATTCGTTCCGGCGCCGATACCTTTGACTGCATTGCGCCGACACACTACGCCAGACGTGGAATCATTTTTACCTCCAATGGACGACTCGACATACGAAAATCTATTCATCTTTCCAGTCAGAAACCTCTAGATCCCAACTGTAAATGCGATGCATGCAAAAATTACTCACGCTCATACATTTCTCACTTAATACGGGC
>JAYTPG010000054.1:0-15038 GCA_043747375.1 Candidatus Kaiserbacteria bacterium
TTAAAGTACGGCTTCTCAAATTCATCGACAAGCTTTTGTTTCCAACCGCCGCCAATGTTTACTTCCTTTGTCATACCCCCATCGTACGACCGGGGGAATGAAAAGCTAGCCTACCTATATGACATGAAGGAGATACAGCAAGATAATAATACCAATAGGGACTCCAAGAAACCATAAAATTATAGGCATATACTAAAACCATAAAGCACTAGGATTAAGAATCCATTAGCCCCAGAATCATTTATTCCAAAGTGATGTCCGGAATTAAAAATTGAAAGCGAAAAGTGTATCGACTTACTTATGGGGTGGCGCGTTTGTTGCCTCAAGAAAGGCAATGATTTTTTCACGAAGTGCACTGGAGTCGTCGGGATGCGCAATAAATGCAACGCGAACGGTGGGAAAGCCTTGGGTATTGAAGTCCAGTCCCAATCGATACCGACGCCCAGCATAATTACGAAAGAACCCTATTTCCTCAACATTTCGGACGGGAAGTAATTCATCAAGAAATGCGCGGACATTTTGCACTACTTCCGGGAACGACGCATTCGAGTGTTCGCGATTAAGTGTCCACAAAATGGACGTGCGGCGGTAATTCGTTGTTTTAAGCTCCTGCTTTTCTGCGCGCTGCTGAAGAAACAGATAGTTCGGGACCAAAATAAGTTTGCCATTATATTCCCCATTTTCCTCTTTTCCAATAAGCGAAGTATAAAGAGGGCTAATTTTTCCTATTTCACCCAGTGACTCACCAATCTTAATATCGTCACCAACATCAAAAACAATGAGAATATAAAAATACGCAATGAGTGAACTCACGCTCTCGCGCATGACGACCACGACGGCACCGACGCCGATCAAAAAGAAACTAAACGCCTGAATGTCATAGAGAAGAATGGATAAAAAAATCGTCACAATGACGGCACATAGACGCACGATGCCGAGAAATTGATTCTTCTTGTTGTGCTCAAGCGTAAGGCTTTCCAAATCGCGGGCACTTTTTATAGAAAATTTAAGGCTATTAAACTCAAATTTCTGCCGCCGCTGTAGGTAGCGAATGCCAAGCTCCACCAATAGAAGAAGAAAGATGATTATTCCTTCGTTTATGAGATGCACTTGGGTGATAGATAACATATTCAAATAGTACGCTATGAGCTTAGGAAATTAAACCACCTTGATTAAAGGGGGCGCGACTCGCTTACCAAGCGAAGTGAGCAAAAGCCTTGTTGGCTTCGGCCATGCGATGAGTCGTTTCTTTCTTGGTGACCGCAGCTCCTTCACCCTTGTGAGCGGCTTTTATTTCGGCGAGGAGGGATTCGTTCATTGGCTTACCTTTAGTGCCTTCAGCAGCTTCAACCATCCATCGGAGGCCGAGAGAAAGTCGGCGTTCTGGGCGGACTTCGCGTGGAACTTGGTAGTTTGCTCCACCGACGCGGCGAGAACGAACTTCAACTGAAGGAGATGCTTTTTCAAGCGCTTCTTCAAGAATGGTTACTGGATCGCCTTCTTTTTTCAATTCCTCCATAACGAGGTACACGATTTTGCGGGCTGTGTCTTTCTTGCCACGCTCCATTACGTAGTTGATGAGTTTTGAAACCTTTACCGAGCCGTAGACTTCGTCGGGCCCTGGCTGATTACGATTTTTTACAGGTCGTCGCATACAAATTATTTGGCTGCTTTTGGCTTCTTAGCTCCGTAAAGTGAGCGACCTCGGCGGCGTTTTTCGATGCCTGCCGTGTCGAGCTTGCCGCGGACGATGGTGTATCGAAGACCGATGTCTTTTACGCGACCGCCACGAACCAAGACGACGGAGTGTTCTTGGAGGTTGTGTCCTTCTCCTGGGATGTAGGCTGTGATTTCCATGCCGTTAGTGAGGCGAACACGAGCTATTTTACGGATAGCTGAGTTAGGCTTACGAGGAGTCTTGGTGGTCACGCGAGTACAAACGCCGCGCTTGAAAGGGGCATTATAGAAAGTAGGACGATTTTGGAGTGAATTAAAGCCACGTCCGAGGGCGCCCGTTTTGGACTTGTAGATGCGTTTTCCCCGGCCGCGCTTTACGAGCTGATTTATTGTAGACATGTTTGAATGAAAAATCCCCTGCCTACCGACAGGCAGGCCCCGAGGGGACCGACATAATGTACCTTATCTCCCAAATAAAGTCCAGCAACGTCCTGTTTTGCATGAAAGCAGCTCCCTTTTCTTTGTATATACTATCAAGACATGACCAAATCAATTGAGAAAGGACCGAGACTGAGAGACTCTCTCCCCTCGAAAAGCCTCTTGGCAGCTCTGGCTTTCATGGTAGGGGGAGTTACTTTTTTGGATGGCGACAACCCACGCAACGCAAATAGAGAAGGCCGCGATAGAGATGACAGATAAGGGGAAAGAAGAAAAAACAGCGCTTCATGCGGAAGGCGTGAAAAAATGCGGCGTCCTAAAAGAAACAAAAGACGCGCAGTGGAACATTGCTGAACAGCGTCGAAATATTCTTGATGACCTACTGATTGTCGCAAAATGTACTGATCAAAACACAGAAGAATTTAATTTTGGTGGCATTTGTGAAAGAGTGACGGATGGTATTGAGAAATATAAAAATGTTCTGTTGCATCCTGTATTCAATCGATTCTACGGAATGCTATACCAAAAACTTCAATGTGATATCGAGGAGAGAAAAATTAATGCCCGCCCTGAACTATTAAAACTTTTTGACGCTCTAAAGGACGCTGAAATAACTGCGCAATTTCGTCTTCTTGATCCTACTAAAAGTATCGACTCCATTTGCAAAGAGGCCCAAAATTTTGGAAATGCCAAAAATAATCGAGAAAATATCGCGATCGTGAATTCGTATATTTTGGCAAACCTTGAGCGCCTTTCAGAAGCACCTGAACTAAAAAAACTTGTCGAAGGAATAAAAGCGAAATACGCGCTAAAGCATCAGAATGACAAAGATGTTTCTACGCGGGAGCCGACAGTACAAAACTTAGAGTCTGCGATGCAGGTAAAATTAACCCAGATTGCGACAATTTCTGCCATACCGGGACTTTGCCTCTTTCCTATGGACTATCTTATAAAAAAATATGACTCTTCTCTCACAAAGGAAGAGCTCACGAACAGACGCAGCGTCGCACTTCCATTGCTTCGCGAGATTCTTGGACTTGTGCGTGATGATCAAAATAAGGACTCCGCGCAAAAGGTAAGCCGCGCATTACTCAATTTGGCGCACAGCATGGATGCGTCAAACAAAAAATGAGATCGTCTTAGACTCCAACAATCCCCTGCGCAATTCCGTACACAAGATTTCCAAATGCGCCACCCATAAGGGTGGCCACTGTTGTGAGTGACACCGTGAATGAGGCCTGGAATGCTTACAGGGATGCTGCGAAAGCGGGTAAAAGAGCGATCTGTCATAAACCTTTGGCACCTGGCGATAGATTTAAACGTGCGGAGACTGTGCAATCCCGCGCCTCGAAAAAACATAAATTATTACGTACAAAAACGCGCTCTGTATCAAGAGCGCTACGACAGATGTCATACCCACTATTTGACCGTTGACGTACCCTGCGGCCAAGGAAATACCGACTATAGGACCTAAGATCCCAACGATCCATGAAGCGATTTGTATAGGGCTCTGAAAAGAACTAAAAAAGCCTTTCTTTTGGACATATATCACCCCGACCCACACCCCGAGAAAATCAATGACAAGAGAGACGACTGTGGAGAATGCGAGATTTTGTGATAGTGCAGGAAACGCGAAATCAGATACTAAAGATGCAGCGGCAGAAGAAATCAAAAAGATAACTCCAATTCGATTCGCAACGAAAAAATTTCCTTTTGCGATCTCAGACTTCTTTTCCATCTCTGACATTTTGCGACCCAAGGAGCCTAAAAGGTATGCCCCTAGAATTGCACACAACAGAGGTGCGCCGAAGAGAATCAAAATCCCAAAATCTGGAGGGAGAATGATTGAGACTAAGATTATGCCTCCGATTCCAGCGACCAAGAAACCAATGATGCCGTACAGAATTGACCGTACCCATTTCATAGGTGATTATTATATCATCCGTATTAGAAAGACAAGTGCCCGTAAGAGACTGCTATACGCCCGCAATGAATTGCGCAATGCCGTAAACCAAATTCCCAAACGCTCCGCCCATAAGCGTAATCACAACGAGTACAATGCCCATCCCTAAAAAAGGATTCATTTCCATCTGTGCCCGCCACTGATTGTATCGATATGAAAGGCCTGGTGGCAAAATCGAGGGAAGGATTTTTGAGCCGTCGAGTGGTGGAATCGGAAAGAGATTAAAAATGCACAGCATGACGTTGATTACTACAACGAGAAAAAGAATAGCGTTTATGTTCGGCGCGAGAAATCCAAGACGAATAATTGCTCCCATCACAAGTGCGATACCGAGGTTAGAAGCCGGGCCCGCCCCTGCAACGATAGCTTCGCTAAAGCGTCCTGGCCGAAGATTGTACGGATTATAGGGAACTGGTTTTGCCCATCCGAAGAAAATTGGCGACCCTGAAAAGGAAAGTAGCACTGGCAAAAGTATCGAGCCAAATGGATCAAGATGTGGAATGGGATTCAAAGTGAGTCGGCCCGCGTAGCGGGCCGTTTTGTCACCCAAATAATCAGCGGCAACGCCATGCATTACCTCGTGAATGACGGCCGAAAATATAATGATGACTATGACGAAAAACTGATCGAGCATGGAAACGAGTGTAGCATAATCAATGTGACTTCGAATCATAAGCAAATGACGTGCGCCCAGTGCGGGGCGACACTTGAGATGGCCCTAACGTCATTCTTTAATTTTGCTTTTTTCAGAGTTTTGCCGTATAGTTCCGCGGATATGGCTCGAGTTTGCGTAATAACAGGCAAAAAGTCGCAGGTTGGCGGCGGGTATTCTAACCGCGTCCGCGCAACCAAATTCAACCCTACCGGGAAACGCCGCCGCCAGGTAAACATCCAAAAGAAGACTCTTTTCATTCCTGAGCTCGGCAAAAAGGTTACCGTCTACGTCTCGGCCAAAGGCCTCAAAACAATGCAAAAAAGAGGCGCCTACAAGACCCTCAAGATCGCTGGTTTGGTTAGATAATCACTGGCGGACAACTTTTGCTCCGTCGGAGACGAAGGTGATCGTCCCCTCTTTGCAGGTGTCACTTGCGACGAGTCCAAATCTCGCAAAAGTTGCGACTGTTTCCCCATTCGGATGTCCATACCGATTTTTGCATCCGCGAGAATACACAACATACTGCGGATCGACGTAACCAATAAAAAGCGGGGAAGAGGAGTTTTTTGAGCCGTGATGTCCGGCTTTTAGCACATTTGATTTGAGCGCGGTTCCGTCGAGCTCTACCAAATATTTTTCTATTGCCTGCGGCGCGTCACACGTCAGCATAAAAGCTGTCTTTCCGTACACAAGTTTCGCGACGACACAGGCAGTGTTAGTTTCCAGATTTCGCACTTCTCTGTCCGGCGCAAGTATTTCCAAATACGCACCACCTCCAATGTCAATGATCCTCCCTCGGCGCGCAATCAGATTCGTGGACCCCTCTTTCACGATGGCTTTTTCGAGTACATTCCACACCGTCGTGTCGCCTAGCACACTCGACTGCAACACATAGGAAGCTTGGTACCTAGAAAGCACATCGACGAGCCCTGAGACGTGGTCGGCATCAGGGTGCGTTGGAATAATGAGGTCTATTGAGCGGTCGTACCAAGGCATCACATCAGAAAGTCGCCGAAGAACCTGAGTATCTGGGCCGCCATCTATCAAGACCTGCATGCCAGTTGGAGACTCAATATATATAGAGTCTCCTTGGCCGATGTCGAGAAACGAAACGGTCAGTTTTGCATGTCGGTCTTCGCGCAAGGCGGTATACCAGATGAGGCACGTAAAAACCGAAAGGGCGAGGATTGCCCATGCCAAAATATGTACGCTCTCGAAACGTTTCATAGGTCCGAATGTTATACTGCTCAATAGGGGTTTTTACTAGTAGTTAAATCTTGAATCAATGTATGCATACCTACGAAACGCGAACATTTGCATTGCCAAAACTTGATGGAATTTCGGAGAAATCGGTCGCGGAACATCTCGGTCTTTATGCCGGGTACGTGAAAAATTTCAACGCTATATCGAGCAAACTTGTCGAATACGCAAGCGATACCGAAAAAAACGCCCACGCTCTTTCAGAACTGATTCGCCGCAAATCGTTCGAATTTGATGGTATGCGATTGCACGAATACTATTTCGAGCAATTTGAAGGTGGTGCTCAAGAATTAAACAAAGATTCGGCACTCGCAAAAAAGATTGAGAAAGAATACAAGACCTACTTTACCGAATATTTGAAAGCTATCGGAAACATGCGAGGCCCCGGTTGGGCGATCCTCTATTTCGACCCCGTCGCCAAAGAATTCCAAGCAGGTTTTGTGGGCGAGCAACATCAGGGTCATTTTGCAACGCTCCCGATCATTCTTGCCCTCGACGTCTGGGAACATGCTTTTTTGCTCGATTACGGGGCTCAGGGCAAAGGCAAATACATCGATGCCTTCTTCAAAAACCTTAACTGGGAGGTTCTGGAGAAGCGGTTTGAGCAATGCATCACCGGCATGTCGATTTAGACGCACGCGGCTCGGGGCACCGTCACTCCCCGCACCTGAATTGGAGGTGTGGAGAAGCGGTTTGCAGAGGCGAATAGCTGAGGTATTCTTAGGTATTAATTAATTACACACTATGATGACGAAAAACATTGAACGAACTATTCTTATAGCCTTTTTGGGCAACTATCTTATAAACAATATTGTCGCGGCAATCGTGGCATTGCTTCCAATTCGAGGAAACGCCATGGCACAATATGTGCTCTATTTCGCGGTTGCATCAATCGCGGTCGGCATTTTCACCTGGTGGTATTTGAAACCACTTTCAAAAAATGATGTTCTCAAAACATCTCTCATCTTTGGAGCGATGGCGTTTTTGATTGCGGTGGTGACAGCATTCGTTTCTGGTATTTCTGGAGTTCTCACTCAAACAGGCTCCCTCTCTCAGCTTATTACCGTACTCCCTAACTTCTGGCCATTCCTCTGGAACTGGTCAACGCTTGCCCTTCTGGGGTATTGGGTTATTCCAGCCGGTCTCGTTGGCTACTGGTATCAGATGAATGCGAAGAAGGCGATGGGTATGCCTATGGCGTCCCACACCCCTCCTGCAACATCAGCAATGTAATTTCGTCTTACGTTTTTTGCGGCCCCGCTTGTGCGGGGCCGCTTTTTTTGACGTCGGACTTCTGAAAATATATCGCAACGCCAAACAGCGCCGCGTAGACTGGCAAGAGAAACCAGGCACTAAATGGCGGTGTCTGAACTGCGGCAAACGGAATATTTGCCAAAACATGGGAAATAAAAATGACGTACGAAAGTAAGGCGTACGCAGGAAAGCCGATGAGTGGGGCCGCCGGCCCCGCAATCAAGCCGCCAATCGCCGCAACAAGAGATGCAAGCATTGCGGGCGGAATCGCGGCCAAAACGAGCAAGTTTGCGGGAAGTGCAACGAGAGAAAGGGTGCCGCTTTCATATAGAAGTAGAGGCAGTACTGCTATTTGAGCGCTCGTTGTTGAGGTAGCAATTTCTCGCAGACTAAATAGGTCGGGAAAACGTTCAAACCATTTTTCGCAAAACGGAGAAAATACTATGAGCCCCGCCGTCGCCAAAAAACTCAATTGAAATCCAGGATCGAACACGAGCAAATACGGATTCCATGCCACCATTCCCGCTGCAACCAAGATGAGCGCTCGGTCCGCTCGATATATTCGCCCCGTCAGCGATCCAGTGATTGAAATTAAGGCCATCAATGCCGCCCGCAGAGAGGCAGATGCAAATCCAGTCATGACGGCAAAGAAAAGTGCGACAATCGCACCTGAACCGAAACGAACTGAGCGTGGGGCAAGACGCAAGACTGAGAAGAGTGCACTAATCACAATCGTAATGTTGTACCCGGAAAGCACGATAATGTGCACGAGAGAAACTCTCCGAAATTCTTCGGTAAGGTCTTTGCCAAGAGCGCGCTTGTCACCTGCAGTAATGCCTCCGGCGAGCCCCGCCTCGGGCTCAGGAAGAGCCTGCTGAAGACCTGCCACAAAAAGTTCTTTGATACGATATGAAAGAGCGACAAGTGGATTGCCTGCAAATTCTCCTGGACTTTCCAGAAAAGCACGGTCAAGCTCATACTGAATTCCTTGCACAGCGAGAAGACCTGGGTAATTGAAGACGCGGCCACCACCCGCATCAAAACCCTGTGGAAGGTGCAACTGTCCGGAAACAACAACTCTTTCACCGTATGAAACGTCAGTGTGTGCCGGAAACACAACGAGGATCTTTGTATGCACAGTCGAACTCCCTACCGCCGTGACCTGCATCGGGACTCTTACTTGAGTATTCCTCGCATCAGGTTCATCAATAACAAAACCCTCAAGAATTACTTTCCTGCCAATGTGCTGGTCTAGAATCGGGTCGCTTTTCAAAACCGCACTTTCCATGCGGATTATTCCCCCACCACAGAAGAAAAAGAACGCAGCAATCACGACCGCAGATCGAACACGCATGAAACCAGCCGCATAAATGCCGAAAACCAGGACTCCGCACAAAAAAACAACATCACTCCCGAGCGGAAAAAGAGATCGGGCAAAAATCCCCGCCAAAAACCCGGCACACGCAGCCCATAGCGCAAAAACACCTATTGGCCCTTGTTTCATCGAACGAGACTAGTGCCTCTACATGGTTTCGTCAATCGCTTCGTTCACGAGTGCATCAGCTTCTGCATTTTCCTCTCTCGGAATGTGTACAAATCGCACTTCTTTGAAATTTTCGAGAAGTTTATGAACTTGTGCGTTTTGAACTCTTAGACCCGCATCTTTAACCTTGTATTCACCTCGCATTTGTTTTACGATCAATTCTGAATCCATCCGTACTTCAATAGCTCGCTCCATGAGCTTTCTTTTTTTCGCCTCATGAAGCGCTAGAATCAGTGCCTCATATTCGGCATAATTATTCGTAAGATTGTCTCCTAAATACTTTCCAAATTCAGTAATATTTTTTCCATCTTCTCGAATCACCACACCAGCGCCAGCTTTCCCAGGATTTCCCCTTGCGCCACCATCAGTATAGATATGAATTTCTTTCACCTACGCACCATACCATACTGGAAAAATTATATTGAGAGAATGTCCACGATACGGAGTGCGTGGCCACCACGAAAGGAATCGCGCTCGATGGTCGCGAGCACATCCACTAAATCGTCAGGAATAGGTAGTCTCGAAAAATTTTCGGGAGCTTTGAAAAATTGAAACGCGCGCTGTGTTTTGCCAGTCTCTGAACACAGAAGCGAGACCTCGGTGTGATTTTTCTCTTTACCAAAACGACGCACTGAAATAATGCGTGCTCGTGGAATGCGAAATATTGGTTTGCTGTTCCCCATACCGAAAGGCGCCAGGAGCGAGACCTCACGAAAGAGGCTCGCAGAAATCTCTCTTAGACTTGTGAGTGAATCGTGTGAAGGCGCTTCGGGTGAACCGATTGCATTACAAGCCGCTGCCGCTTGCGCCAGCACTTCGGGAAGTGTGTGAATATTTTCTGAAGTAACGGTAAAACCGCCCGAAGCGGCATGCCCCCCGCTTTCAACAAGGGAGGCGCGAGCATTCGAAAACAAATCCATTATGGAAATATTTCCGTCTGAGCGGCATGATCCTTTCAATACCCCATTTGCGTCTCGTCCCCATAAACAGACGACCCCTCCTCGCTCATTCATTACCGAGTTTGCCGCAAGACCAAGTAGAGCGGGTTTCCACTCCGTGTCACCAAGAACAGTAATCGCATCTCCCTCATTAAATCGCTGCCGTGCACGTTTCTTTGCCTCTTTTACAATACCTGCAACAACGCCTTTACGACTTGCATTCAGAGTCTCAAGCTCCGAAGCAATTTTCGCAGCCTCAGCGCGGTCTTGCGTAGTCAAAAGCCTCAGTGCTAAACCAGGTTCTCCCATGCGCGACGCCGCATTTATTCGCGGCGCAAAAGAAAATCCAATATCAGTTTCGTCGAGTTCCGCTTTTCGCAGCCGTAGCTGATTGACGAGCGCGACAATGCCGGGGCGAGGTGATTTTCTCAGAACTTGCAGGCCCCAATACACGAGCGTCCGATTTTCTCCCACAAGCGGAACCAAGTCAGCCACCGTTGCGATCGCAACCAAGTCGAGTAGCCATTTTTCCCAACCTTCAGGAATGGTCGCAAATCCCGCAAAGGTCGGTCCTTTGTCTACACAGGACCGACCTTTGTAGAGCAATGCTTGGGCAAGCTTAAATGCGACTCCCGCTCCACAAAGACCCGGGAACGGATACGGTGCGATTTTTGGATTCAGAACCGCAACGGCATCGGGGAGCTCCCCTGGAATTTCGTGGTGGTCCGTTACGATCACATCAACGCCGAGACCTTTTGCAAACTTCACCGGCTCAATCGCTGTCGTCCCTACGTCGACTGTAATAATGAGCTTCGTTCCTTCAGTTGCCAGCTTTTCTATCGCCGCGATGTGGAATCCGTATCCTTCTTTATCACGGTGCGGAAGATATACCGTGACGTTCTCGTAACCAATCTTTCGAAAAAGATCGGAAAGTACCGACGCCCCCGGAATTCCATCGCAATCAAAGTCGGCATATACCGTTATCCGCTCACCCCTCTCCATTGCAGCAAAAACTCTCGCGACCGCGACATCCATGTCCTTAAACAAAAAGGGCGAGTGGGTGTGCTGCTCGTAGTTGGGGGAAAGGAACGTTTCAAACTCACTTTCAGGAATTCCTCGTTTCGTGAGAAGTGTTCGAACAAGATCGGAAACCTGCATTTGGGTGATTGTACTACAATCACCTCTATTTTTTGCATGAAAAAGATGCCGAGGTATACTCATTTGCATGTTCGAATGTATTTTCTGCAAGATTGTCCGGGGCGAACTGCCTAAATACAAGATCTATGAGGACGATAACGCCCTCGCATTCCTCGATATTCATCCCGTTTCTCCGGGACACACCCTTGTCATCCCCAAGGAGCACGCAGGTAACATCTTTGAAATATCTCCCGAGCATTGGGGGTTTGTTCAGGAAGCAGTTAGAAAAGTTGCCATCGCGCTCGAAAACACAATGGAAGCAAACGGCGTCAATTTAATGATGAACAATCGCGAACATGCAGGTCAAGTGGTAGATCATGCGCATGTACATGTCATCCCCCGCTTTAAGGGTGATAATCTCAAATTATGGCCTCACAAAGACTACGAAGATCAGGTGGCAGAGAAAATCGCCACAAAAGTGCGCTCCCAGTTTGAATAATTAGGGGCAAACGAATTGGCAATTTGGGCCCGTTCGCCCGACATAGCTTCCATTTGGGCACATCATTGCGTCCGCGGTACACGCAACTATCGAATCTTGGCATGATCCTTGGTAGAGGAGTGTCGCGCCGGCTTTTTGCAATTCACACTGGTTTGAATATGTGCGCGGACCAGGAGTAGGGAGCATGCATGCAGGAGTTGCTCGTCGGCACGCTGGTTCCGGTGGCTGACCGCACATCGGCGCGTACTCTGCCGTACAGGAAATATCGCTGTCACTCACGCGAACACTTACTGAGCTTCTGGCACTTCCCCCCGAATTATCCTGAACCGTAATTGTTACCGCATAGGTGCCCGCAGTAGAATATGTATGCGTAAAAGTCGTTGTCTGTACGAAAGCATGGTTGGGGCTTACGCCAGCGGACAAAGCATTCGGCAATTGCTCATCACCCCACATCACCGAATATGAAAGATTGTCACTTTCTGGGTCTGAAGCTCGGACAGTCCATGTCCCCGAAGCGTTTATGGAAAGTGTTGTTGGTCCGGAAATTCCTGAAATCACCGGTGGTTTATTAACAGAAGCTTGCGTATTAAAGTAGATTGAGCAATACCCCTTTCCTGCCGCGAAGCAGGCGCGCATGGTGCACATGGGCTCACTGCCTACATCTGATTTTGAGCACGAATTGCATCCGTCGTTCCACGCTTTGCAGTTTTTTGGCGGAACAAAATTGGCCACAGGGCATTCATACCCGGTAATACAACCTTTTTCACTGTGGGTTGGTTGCGGCGCACTGCCGTCAGAACAAAGCGGGGGCATGTAGTTTATCGGCTTACAGGTCTCTACTGATACTCCACACCTTTTACCCAACGCCTCTCTAGTCAATGGACCGAGCCGCCCAATGCTAATTAGCCCTTGGGAGCCTTGCCAGTTTCTAAGCGCACGCATGGTAATTGGTCCAAAATATCCGCTTACCGTGGCAGAAAAGTACCCGTCTCCAGCCAAAAATTCTTGTAATCTCTGCACATCGTCGCCACGTGAGCCTAGCATCAAACTTCTTGTAATGGGCTCCGAACAGACGCGGAATCCTGAGGAAGTGTTCTGCTCGGATGAAATGCCGATCGATGTTGCTGCTGCCGAGCCGCTGACTGCACTTTGCGCAAGAGCCGAGCCTGCAAAGCCGCCCACAATTAGGGTGAGTGCCAGGAGGGCGCGTACCATATAAATCTGTAGCTTCTTCATATGTCTCAATCATTACGACGAATGACTCGCGCGCACCTTACCTAATGTACCTCGTTACTGAGATTGGCCACTTGTCATCGTTCGAAGCACAGCCTCAAGTGCCGACAATGCGTTGGCGAGATTTGAACTTCCCGAAAGCGCAACAGGATTAGTACAGGTCTTTAGATTAAATGCATCGCTACCTGAAAGAGCCCCATTAAAGCAGAATCTCTGCTGACTATTTTGAGCGCATGTCTCGCCGCTCGCAGGAGAGTCATCTGAATAGAGCGTGACGGCTGAGTTATGCGCGACCTTTATGCCATTGATCGAGCACTCTGCCCCGGCCTCAACATTGCAGGATGTACTTGTGAAAGAGCCGCTCAGTACGCCATTTTTGCATGTCCGTACTTGATCAAATTGGTCACATGCCGCACCAAATGGCACGGTGCCTTTTGAATACGCAGTCATCGACTTACCGTCGGCAACATAGGTAGAACCAACTTTGCAGTATGCGTGTCCAGATAATGCGCATACCGCTTTGCCATATGTGGCGCTTCCCTTCATGACGCCGTCAACGCAATTTCGAGAAAGTGCGTACTCCGCACATTTGTGACCTGCTGGCGCGATGGTTCGGCTATAGAATTTTCGAGAACCACTTCCAGCAACCGTCACACCGTCGACGGTGCAGGATTTTTCTGGCGTGACCGCGCAGGTGTCGTAGGTATAGGCAGAGTCAACATTCATTTGCCCATCATTGCAGTGGAACAGGCGCGACCTGCCCGCATCTTCGCACGACTGATTGTACGCAACTTTGCCAGTAGTATAAAACCGTGCGTCATTACCGTGCGGAACCGCGGTACTCGCATGTGCGGAAATGAACTGACAGCTTCGTGCCGATTGTGTGTAGCACGACGCGTATTTAAATTTAAAGGAAGCATCGCCATCCAGTTCACCATTGTTACACTTTCGTATGGCAGAGAAGTTTGTGCAGTCTTGGCCAAAGAGCACCTGGCCCTCACTGAAGAAAAGTGCGGACTGCCCGTGCTTAACGGTGACACCGTCTAGCACACAATTGCCCGGTGATGACGGTATTTTACAAGTTGCGTTTTGGTATTTTCCTTCCCCCGAAAAAACTCCGTTTGTGCAAATTCTGTTTTGACTAATGCAAACCGAGCCGAATGGAACTTCCTTACTCTCAAAGAACGCTTTTTGATCTCCGCTTTGTAAAGTCACACCGTCCATTTTACACGAGGTCGGTGTTCCGGCCGCTGCACACGAGGTGTACTTGAATGCGCTCCCTCCTGACAACTCACCATTTGAGCACGTTCGAACTTGTGTGACGCAGGTCGCGCCGAGCGTCGCAGATGGTTCAGCAAAAAAATTCTGCGACTGCCCGTTTGAGAGAATTATATTTCCTACGTGACATGACTCAGCTTGGACAGTCTGCGTTTGTGGCGAACAAGAGGCGTATTGGAATGCGGAACTTCCGGTCAAAATGCCATTTATACACTGGCGTTCTTGAGCAAATGGCGAGCACGATTGGCCCATGCCAACAAGCGGCTGCGAGAAAAATTGCCTTGAACTATTATTTGATATGACGACTCCACCAAGATTACACCCGCCACCCTGCGTTGCCGTAGGGACGAATATTTGGCCGGGTTGAAGTGTAGGAACAATTGCTCCCGTAGTAGGCGTATTATTTTGAACGGGAACGCTTTGCGTAGGAAAATTCTGCGTCCCATTTCCCGTATTCCCCTGCGTTATCGAACAGTTTTCATTTTGGATACTTGCACGAGTACGTTGACCAGCGACCCCAAAACCAGTCTCGGCTGGTGAGCCAGAAGAAACAATGCCCTTTTTTGCCTGCCACGCTTGGACCGCTGCTTGAGTGATTCTGCCAAAATGCCCTGTTATTTCGGGATATGTGTAGTCCCCTGTCGATTGCAAAAATGTCTGCAATTCTGAGACATCTTCCCCGTCAGCGCCGAGCGCCAGAGTTCTCGACAATTGAATACAGTGGCTGGAGGAGCCGCCACCCACATTAGCCACCGGCGCTTTTGCTTGCTGAAGAAGTTGCAGTTGCTGTTTGAGTTCCGCCAGTTTTTGTAGAAGCGCAACAGTGTCGACAGATTGCGCACTGACGGACGTTCCAACGAAGATAAGGCTCCCCAGAACTATCAGCGACCCCCATTTCCGCACGAGCGACATTACTCGAAGTGTATAACTATTTTTCGGTCATGCTATTCATTTTGTGTGGATAAAATGCGTCACGTCTATTATTTGAGTGCTTCAATCGCGGGAAGAGTGCCTTTTAGCAAAAATTCCAACATGGCACCACCACCCGTAGAAAGAAAGCCGAGATGGCTCGTGTCTATGTGCGCATCCTCAATCGCTGCGATAGTGTCGCCACCGCCAATAACTTTTTTTGCATCGCTCTTAGAAATAAGTTCGGCTATGCC
>JAYTPG010000055.1:0-8969 GCA_043747375.1 Candidatus Kaiserbacteria bacterium
CGTTCGCGCATTCACTACTCGCTTGAGGGATGAGGTGAAAACATAATCGAACAAACCGAGATATAGCGAAATAAATACAGATACAAAGATGACGAGCACCGTAAACACAATGGTTTGTGCTTGCGAGGGCCAGGCGACATGCCGAAGCTCTGCCTGAGTGTCTTTTAGATATTGTATAAATGTGTTCATGATTTTGATAGAGATTTTTAACGAGTAATCGAGTTTAGAAGCTCTTACATCCAGCACCAATTTTGAGTGCCAGAAGCTCCTGCTTATAAGCCTCGTCACTCTCTCCGGAACGTTAGAATTGCACATTCTCCAGCCCGTCAAAATTGGTGCTGGATTGGCCAAAATATAGTCGTTCCACTCCTTATTTTGTCCAATTTAAAAACCCCTTGCGGGGCCTTATATCGAGAATGATAATGCTAAAAAGACCTCGTGTCAAGGGAAATATTTCGCGGCAAACGAGCGTATTCCTTCCTCATTGGGAACCTCTGAGAAAAGGGGTGCCTTGGATTATCTTTTCTATAGGTCACTGATTAACAAGCTAACACCACGATTCCATTGTAGTCCACTTAGGCAGATTCCTGCTTGCGTCTTCCCATTTCATCATTGATCATTTTCTTGAATATATCCGCCGAGACACTAAGGGTGGTTGTTGATGGATCGTATAACAATCCCGCAGCAGGAAATGCGCCCCCCGTAGATGCAAGAACGCGTATCACGTCCGTAACCCATGGATTATTTTTATTAAGTTCAACCCACCAATTTCGCTTGTCTTTTTCGTCGGCAACGAGCTCATCAAGAACATCTCGTAATTTTTGGAGATTGTCATTTGAAAGTCTCGGGTCGGCAATCTTTTCGCGAAACTTCTCTTGAACTTTTTCCCCCCTTCCTCCGTCATCCAGAGCTTTTTCCGTTATTTTTCCAAGAGCCGCCCGAGCTCCTTCTGAAGACCATTTTTCATTATCCATATGAATGTGTCTTTTAAGAGTTAATAATGACTTCCTCAGCACATTAAATCAGCCGAGACATTAATATGCAAGAAGATTCAGGATACAGCCTCGTATTAGTTGGGTGCGACACGGGGGTGTATTAATTTCCTTAGAAGGGCTCACTGTGATTACCGAATTTCGTACGTCACCGAGACACTCGAATTGATCTTATTTTGACCAACGGCAATCTCAGGGGAAGGTGCCATCGTAGGAGCTCCGCCCATCGCACTGTCCATGCTCATCGCCTTCGCATAATACATAGGTGTCCCGCCGTTTTCATTGAATCCCACGACACGAACTATCGATACACCGAGCTCTTTTGCGAGCTCCTCTGCTTTTGTGCGGGCATCTGTAATAGCTTTTGTGCGTGCCGCAGCTTCGAGAGCCGTTTGGTCGGCAACCGTAAACGAGAGGCCGCTCATGTTTGTCGCACCCTTTGAACCAATTCCGGAAAGCAGCGTACCGGCCTTCTTGGTGTCCTTCACTTTTACACTAACGGTTTCATTGACTTGGTACCCCGAGAGCATTTGTTTGCCAGGCGGACAATATCCACTTACACAAGGGCTTGATTGCGTGTAGTCATACTGCGGATTTACGCTGTAGTCCGCTGTTTGAATATCTTTTTCATCAACTCCCTCTCCTTTCAAATACGCGATGATGGCATTGCCTTTCGTATTCACTGAGGTTTGCGCGGTTGTGACGTCCTTTGCGGTGTCGGTTACAGAATAAGAAAATGTTGCAGTGTCCGGAACAGCAAACACTTCGCCTGTTCCAGAAACAGAAATGATGTTTGTGGCGTTTACCCCAGAGCCGATGAAGCGATAGGCCTTGAGAGACGATAC
Organism: Candidatus Kaiserbacteria bacterium; assembly: GCA_043747375.1. Classification (GTDB taxonomy): domain Bacteria; phylum Patescibacteriota; class Minisyncoccia; order Phycocordibacterales; family UBA2100; genus UBA10103. The sequence goes on from JAYTPG010000055.1 coordinate 1,838, forward strand.
CGCCATAATAAGCAAAAAGAGTGCGAGTGCCCCGAGAACAACAACAGCCGCATTCACGATCATTGTTGGTGGCATGATGTGAAGCTCCTTCTTTTGGATTTCATCCATACGAAATTAGATTAGCAATTAATTACTCCTATTATACCCCTCTGAGACGCAGGCCCGGGACAAAACTTACTATTGACCTAAAAGGCCTCCGACTGAGCTATAGGTTGCGAGAAAGGACGGAATAACAAAGGCGAGACCGATGAGCGGGAGAACAAAAAAGGCGACCGTGAACGCCGTGCTCCATAGGTAGTATTTTCGCGTCTTCTCGACGGAAATATAGATCGCCTCGATCTTTTTTTCGAGAGCATCAATCTTTTGCGTAAGAGCTGTTTCGTCCATACTGAAAGTATACCCTCTCTTTCTCTTTAAAGCTTCGCGGCGTACTTCTCAAAGAAGATCGGCATTTGCGAATGGAGTGGTGACGGAAGGGCGTCTTTTGTAAACCACGCAACATCATCAAATTTGTGTGGCTCTCCGTTTTTCACCTGACTGGGATCAAGGCGTACCTTAAAATCAAAAGCAATCCAGTGTCGTTTTCTATCTTGCTCGTCGATGAGGACTTCGCGAAATCCGAGGAATTCTTTTTCTTGAATTTCGGCGCAATACTCTTCTTTTATTTCACGAACGAGTGTTTCTTCGAGAGTCTCACCGAACTCAACGGTTCCCCCGCCAATATCCCATCTTCCATTTTCATCTTTGCACTTTGCTCCACGCAGGTTCATTACCACCTTGCCATTACCGTCTGTACAGTAGTACACAACACCAACCGCAATGTAATCGACTCCCGGCTTCATGCGTTTCTTTTTTGCATGAGCCGATATTCGTGGTACACGAGCCAAAGCACCAGGAGATCGAACACATTGAGCACAATGAGGGCGGGCGAATGCGTATGTAGCCACTGCACGCTCTGATACAAAATGAATAGCGTTAGTACCGCGATCGCAGCCGGATATGCCCACAGTCTATTGGTGAGAAGTCCGGCAACTAAGACAATTTTTACAACGCCATGACTCAGCAGATAGAGCCCTCCATAGAGCTGCTCCGCAGGAGTTGGTGATAGAAACGTATGAAAATGGGTCGAGATAAAATCATTTGGATCTTCGATGAATTCGGTTTGTGCGAGATCGAGAACGAAATCGGTCACCGAATTTGTGAAGAGGAGCATAGATCCCAGAACCACCTCGAGCGCTGCCCCAATACCCTTGAGCACAACGCTCACCTCAAACAATTTCCGAATATTTGCCTCTCGTTTCTCTTTCAGGATAATCTCAGCCATGCCGCATTATACTGCTACGGCGCTCGACTGCGAGGTATACTGATTTTGTGAATTTTGCTACCCCCCTACTCTCATTTTTAGTTGCCGCAAAATACCCGCTGATTTTCTTTGGCTGCTATATCGAAGGCACCGTGGTCATGCTGACAACAGGACTCTTGTGGCACTCGGGGGTCGTCGCTTTTTGGCCGGCATATGCGGCGCTTTTATTGGGCGACTTTCTGTCCGACCTCATGTGGTATGCAATTGGATACTTCGGCGCGAGGAAATTCATGAACCGCTGGGGGCATTATATTGGCGCTACACCTGAGGTTGTGAAAAAAATTGAGGATCGTTTCCATGCGTTCCATACTTCAATACTCATTGTCTCGAAACTATCCATGGGCTTTGGCTTTGCGGTTGCAACACTTACGACCGCTGGCATGATGCGTATTCCCCTTTCTCGGTACATAACAATCAATTTACTGGGCGGCATAGTCTGGGTGTTTGCCGCAATGCTCGTCGGCTACTACTTCGGAAACGTCCTCGAATATATCCCTCAAAATCTCCAGGTAGGAATTGGAGTCGCTGGCATCGTCGCCGCAATCTTTGGCCTTCGTTATGCGAGTAAACAAATTGCTCAAACGAACTGGTAATATAGTCACATGCCCGGTGGGACAATTTCGAATTGCCTTGGTAACGGATTTTCATCCGCCGGCTGTTACATGTGCGATTCTGATATACTGCAACACCTTACAAAAATTACTAGCGGCCGTAGCTATTTGAAATTGTACTAACCGGGTATGCCAAAACTTTCCATTGTTATCCCGACCTTAAAAGAAGAAGGCTACATTGCGGGAACGATCGAGCAATTCAAAAAGCTTTCGTTCTCACACGAAGTCATTGTTTCGGATGGTGGGAGTGCTGATAAGACTGTAGAGGTCGCAACTCCTTTGGTGGATAAAATTACCGTATTGAACGACGGAAAGCCCACCCCGGCTAAGCAGCGAAATAGCGGCGCAAGACTTGCGACAGGAGAATTTCTTTGTTTTACGGATTCTAGTGTCCGCATTCCTGACATCGAAGATTTTTTCACTTGCGCGTTTGCAAAATTCGACGCCGATCCAACACTCGTCGCAATTACGGGCCCGCAAAATATCTTCCCCGAGATTGAAACGATTTGGGATAAGATTTTTCTTGGCGCTCAAAATTTGGTGGTACGCCTCCAAAACAATGTGTTCAAGCGCGGCATGGGAACGGGCAAATTTATGCTCATGCGACGGGAATCATTTGAAAAGATTCATGGCTTTCGGGAAGACCTGGTCGCAGGCGAGGATCTTAATCTGTACTATCGCCTGTCGGAAATTGGCAAAACGGTGTATTCGACAGAGTTCCCAATTCGCTATCCAGGACGACGCGAGCATGGCCTTGGCTGGCCGAAACTTTTGTGGATATGGGTTACAAACGTGATCTGGATACTTGTATTTGGAAAAGCGTGGATTAAAGAGTGGAGGCCGGTGAGGTAGATTGACTTTCTACTCAAAGAAAACTAGTGTTCCCCTGCAGGCCTTGAGCCTGACTCAATCGCGAAGGAGGCGGGAATGACGATCTTTAACAAGACGATTCTTTATGGAGGGCTGGCGTTGCTAGTACTCCAAGCCTTGGCGGCGTTCCAAATCGGAATGCTGACACCATCTCAGATGATGAGAAATGGCAGACCGAAAGGTTTGCCGTTTTTTGCCCATGGTGGCATGTGGGGCGACTTACTGGTGACCGCCTTGGCGGCGCACCTCATCTCACGTTACGGCGCAGAGTGGACGACCTCAGCGTGGATGCTGATGCTTGTCGCGGGCGGCATCATGAGTGCCGGAATGCACTGGGTCTACACTCACGGCACGACTCCCGAAGCACATGTTCTGGACCATGGCCTCACGGCGGCGGGCTGGATACATGCGGTCTACATGACGGTTGCGCTTGCCATTCTTCTCTTATTTTACTTGGGCACGCGAAATCCTTCGCCCACTCTCATGTGGTGGACGACGGGACTACTCACGCTTCATCTCGCAATCGGGAACCACTTCGTACTTGGGCTTCTCGCTCCCGAATGGTATCCGGATCGGCCGCTCGCAAATCCGACAGGATGGGCGACGGTGCTGGGCGGAGGAGCAATTCTCTTCGTGGTGACGTGGCTACGAGTCGGGTTGCCGTCATAGGGAAAGGCTCCACATAACTCAAATAGGGTGGGCATGAATGCGCCTGCCCTATTTTTCTATGGATACATGTAGCAGAAAACGTCTAATTGCTTCAGACACTTCGGGAAAATTATTCAAGACCAGAATGTGGTTAGTGTTTTCTAGAACGAGAAGCTCCGCCTGCGGAAGCTCTCTGGACAAATGCACCGCGTGCAACACGGGAATCATCGTGTCCTGCGCGCCATGGATGATTAGAACGGGTGCATCAATCTTTTTCCATTCTCCATCTTTTGTGAAGTGATAAATTTGCGTGAGACAAAATGTGTAAGCACGAAGACTCGTGTACCAAACATCCCTTAGAATTCTTCGTATGTCCCAATCTCCTGTTTGATGGAAACTTTCGTAATTAGTTCTTCCACGAACTCGTCCTGAAAACGACACTGCATCAAATAACTTCGCTAGTAGCGAGAAAAATGGCTGTGTTACTCGCCGCGCTAAAATAGTTTTCACTTCAAAATTCGGTGCGAGTAGGATCAGGGGGGTCCGACTAGACGATCGTAGTAAAAATTCTAGAGCTATGAGCGTGCCGAAAGAGTGCGCAATAATTATGAAGTTTGTTATTTGGAGCGACTTTAGCAAAAGACTTACGTCGTCCGCAAATTCCGAAATGTCATAATCATGATACTTTGGAAACTTTCTTGACAACCCGTGTCCACGCAGATCGAGTGAAACGATTGTGTAATTTTTCTCAAATTCTTTTTCGTAGCGACTCCAGGCAGACGCATTTCCACTCAGTCCGTGAATGAAAATGAGCGCCGGATTTGTGTCGTTTTCTTGCGGATATGAAATACGATATGCAATTCCCCGTTCGTCAAAATAGCATTCTTCCATGGGCTTTCATACTATCATTCTCCGACTATACTTAGACCAATGCGTATAAGCCTCGTCATTGCCGCCCATAACGAAGAGGCTCGAATTGCTGATTGTATTGCTTCGATTCAAAGGGCGCTGGAGATGCATCCCTCTAACGCGGAGATCGTTGTCGTCGCAAACGCATGTACCGATAAGACGGCCGAAATCGCTCGCGGCATGCGGGGAGTTCGTGTCGTAGAAGAACCAAAAAAGGGCCTGTCGCAGGCGCGATCAACTGGGTTTACTGCGTCCGACGGAGATATCGTGGCGAATCTTGATGCAGATATACACATGTCTTCTGCATGGATTCCTTTTGTTTTAAACGTGTTTGCAACCACCCCAAATCTTGTGGCGCTGAGTGGTCCGTACATTTACCACGATCTTCCCGGCCTCACTCAATGGTTTGTTAAATTGTTCTACGCCGCCGCTTACATAAACTCACGCATTTCGATGACACTTCTCGGGACTGGAGCAATGTTGCAGGGCGGAAATTTCGTCGTGCGTCGAAGCGCTATGGAAAAAATAGGCGGGTACAACACGTCAATTACCTTTTACGGCGAAGATACCGATATTGCTCGCAGACTCATGAAGGTCGGCGAGGTTCGCTGGACATTCAAACTTCCTATGCGAACTTCTGGGCGGCGCTTTGCCGAAGAAGGACTGCTTCGCACCGGTTTTTATTACACGATCAACTATCTTTCTACCTCGTTCAGTGGCTCCCCCGTAACAAAAACCCACGAGGACGTTCGTACCGAGAAAAACTGATTGGGGTGATCGGGACTCGACGTGACTCACTAAGCTCGCTTCGCGAGCAAGTGATCACTGTCCTGGCTCGCCGACCCGCCTTCGGCAGGTACCCCGGCTCCGCCTTTCGAGCCCCCCCCCTCGCTCTACGCCAAAAATAATAGTCACCCAACGCATGCGTTGCGCTCGTTTATTTTGGGGTGATCGACGGGACTCGAACCCGTAGCCGCCGGTACCACAAACCGGAGCTCCACCAATTGAGCTACGACCACCATTAGGAACGTGCCTTCAAAAGGCCACGGTCACGCCCCACATCATAATGGTGTACGAGAAAATGGCAATTGTGACAAAGATATGCAAGATTTTCTGGATCGACATTGGTCCGCACCCGATCGATGTGATGAACCGCTAGTATTCGCTCGTCTTTTGTTTTGCATAGCACACATATTTTTTCCCGTCCCAGCCTCCGCAACACGGTTTTGTAAACCGATCTCCCATTTCGCCAGTTGGTATGTTTTTTGCCAACAAAAAACTGATTCCGCCACTTCGTCTGACAAGATTTATTACAAAAATATGTTTTGCTTTTAGAAAGGCGCAATAGTCGCGGTTTTCTATATATCTGTTTTTTGCAAGTCGAGCATTTAACAACTTTACCCCTTCTCATCGCCTGAGCGCGGCACGCAATCGAACAGAAATTACCCTGGCCACGCCTAACGAAATAAGGTTTTGTCTCAAAACTATTGCCACATACCCGGCACTTTCTTATCAAAGACATCTGCCTAGAGTAACCACCTAAATGAATACTGTAAACCTGGGGATGTGTGCACCGTTTCTGAAACCCTCAAGGCAACCTAGTGATTCGTCGTTTTTAATTCAACGGACGACTCCGTCGTAATAACTTCAAAGGAAACTCTTCCGATCACGCTACCCGACGGCAAGACGACATTTACCCGCCACTTTCCGGGCGTCAAATTAAAAGTTCTACTATACCCTCGGTAGCCGCCGTCACGACCACCGCTAATGGTAAATGAGAGCGTGTTTCTAGTTATCCATGCTTTTGAAACCGGGTCATACCATTGCCACACATGCAAAATCTGCGTCGAAAGCCCTGTGGGAGCAAAGACGGAGGTGAACACTAACGCTCCCTCCCCCGGCAGCGCGTGGTACGTCGCCGCGACAGGAAGAAATGCTTCGTACCACTGATGACCCTCTCCCTGCATGACGTAGGTGCCGTCTGAGAGATGCGTGACTCCATGATAGACACCGGCATCTTTGAGCGCGAGCGGCAGCGGTGGTATCGCATTTGAGAAGTAGAGAGCAGTGATAACAAACCAAATCACTGCGATCGAACGCGCGCTTCGCGTACGCTCGCGGCGTTCAATTTCAGGCGAAACACGCGAAAGGACTAGAAGAAGAAGCGAGATGCAGAGAATCGCAATGAGTCCGCTCAATAAAAACATCTGTGTGCCAATTTTATGTAATACAACCGGCAAAAAGAAAATGAGAAATAGAAAAAGCGCGAAAAAGTAGAGGCTAATTTGAAATGAAAAGCGCACGTACAGTTTTCGAAAGCGCTCGTTTCCAAGAAGTAGAACAACCAGTGCGGCAACGAAAATCCAAGTGCCGACGAACGCCGCGCTCCTGCTGTAGAGTGAAACAAAAGCACTAAAGAGTCCCCCGAACGCGAACTGCGCAACGACCGGAAGAATGGGAGCAATTGCAAGAACGCGGAGGTGTCGAACTCGCCCAGATTCTACTGCATTTAACAGTACTATACCGATCGCGGCCAAACTGAGGTAAAAGAAAAGAAGGATTTCGCTTTCCCACACATCAACACGCTTTAATAAAATGAAATTATCAGCAATGAAACCGGCAAGAAGTGAGAGCGGGGAAATGTAGCGCTCGTACCAGAGGATGAGCTGTGACAGGTCTTTTGGGATTGGGAGATAGCGGCGGATCATTGCCATCAGAGTAGCAGATTATT
>JAYTPG010000056.1:0-4657 GCA_043747375.1 Candidatus Kaiserbacteria bacterium
GCGTGATCGAGTGCGTTCCCCGCGCATTTGACCGAAGTGGAGGCGACGATGCCGCCTAGCGAAATCACCGCAACGTCGGTCGTGCCGCCCCCTATGTCAATAACCATGTGGCCGCGCGCTTCGTAAATGGGAATACCTGCACCAATCGCAGCAAGAATTGGTTCTTTCACAATGTACGCCTCACGAGCCCCGGCCTTTGTTGCCGCTTCTATGACCGCACGTCGTTCTGTCGAGGTAACTCCCGCGGGTACCGAAACCATAACCTCGGGCTTAAAGAGATTCCATTTTCCGAGGGCTTTACGGATGTAATATCGAAGCATCGCCTCCGTGACGCGATAATCCGCGATGACCCCGTCTCGCATCGGTCTATAGGCAACGATTTCGTCTGGAGTTCGCCCAACCATTTCTTTTGCTTCGTTACCGACGGCAAGCACTTTGTTGTCCCGCACGGAAACAGCAACGACCGAGGGCTCATTCAAAACAATTCCCTTTCCAGGCACAAATACGAGAACAGTAGTAGTCCCTAAATCTATTCCGAGTTTTGGTGAAAATCCGAACATATGGAGGGTCCATTGTATCGGTTTCGGGTTCTTTGACAAATGCTGTATTTTCTAAAAAGCGTGGCGCGATTTTCCCACTGAAACCACCCCCTAACTTTCGCTACGAGGGCAAGTTTCGTTTCAATTTATTTGCAGCTGAATTGCTACCCTCCGCAGTCCCCTCGTGCTTCTTGGGGTTGAGTAACCACCAAAACTTCTTCGAGAAGTTGGGCGAATCTTCGCAGGAACGCTTCAAGTAATAAAGATCTTTGGTCGGAAGTCCTTCCAAAATCTTACCCATTCTACCCATAGTGATCGGCTCAAGATTATCTCGAATGCGTGTTTTGTTTAATTCTTTGCAAAAAAAACGCATTATTTCCCCTCGTTCGGTAATGCGGGCTTTTGATGACGTAACTTTGAGATGCGCACCAATATGTTTCATCAGCGCATTCTACTACTTGCTTTTCGCGACGCCATTACATACCATAACCAAGGAATTGTATCCGCTCCCCTTACTCCTTCCCGCAAAGGGAGATATGGGCGGCGGTCAAGTCGTGCACCCCGCAAGCCGACTTGGAAAGGGGCGCTGTCCGCAAGCAGTGCCCCTTTTATCTTTATCTTGCTTGCAAATGATGAGCATGTCCTTCACTATGTAAGAATAGTGGTCGCGGTGTCCTCCCTCCGCTATCGCTACTTGGGGTCGCTAAACACGCACGCGGCCCCTTTTTCATTTTTCTTTCTTTCGCTCTACCTGTATAGTTTCGAACATGTACGACATTATTCCTGAAGCGGATAATCCGATCCTCCGAGAAATCGCACAAGAGATTGCTGCGGCTGACATTCCAAGCGCAAAAATTAAAACCCTCATCAAGGAAATGAAAAAGCTCCTTTCAAAAGAGGAGTACGGGGTCGCGCTCGCCGCTCCTCAAGTGGGCGAGTCGCTCAAATTGTTCGTCGTCTCGGGCCGCGCCGTCGCGAAACGCTCAAAATCCTCAAAAAAAATAGGACGCTCGAAAGAGGATGAGAGTTCTAAGAATTCAGAAATGTCGAGTGAAGATATGGTGTACATAAATCCAGTACTGCTCAAAGTTTCGAAACAAAAGAAGAATAAACACGAGGGCTGTTTATCAATTCGTGGGTCGTGGGGTGTCGTATCTCGCTCGGAGAAAGCGACGATTAAGGCGCTCGACGAAAACGGAAAATCCATCACTCGCGGTGCGTCTGGTTTCCTTGCACACATTTTCCAACACGAAATGGATCATCTGGAAGGCATACTCTATACCGATAAGGCAGCGGAACTATATGATGACGAAGCAGAATCAGGAGAATAAGTGCGCATATGTGTTCTTTGGCGCAGGCCCCATAGCCGCTCGCGCGCTTGACGAATTGTTTGCCGCCAACCTTCTTCCCTCCCTCATTGTTTCTTCGCCGGATCGGCCAGCAGGCCGCGGTAAAACCCTCGCCCCGTCACCGGTTGCGGCGTGGGCGGCTGAAAAAAACATAGAAACACTAAAACCTGAACATTTGGATGCTGAGTTTTTAGATGTGCTACAAGCGACAAGCAAAAGACTCCACGCTGCAGTTTTTGTCGTCATCGACTTCGGAAAGATTTTGCCGAAAAGACTACTTGATATTCCAGAGCGAGGCACGCTCAACATGCATCCCTCGCTCCTGCCCCGCTTGCGCGGACCATCGCCTATTCGAAGTGCCATTCTTACCGACGAGAAAAAAACAGGCGTAACGGTGATGCTGTTAGACGAGAAAATGGATCACGGCCCGATTATCGCGCAAAAAACAGTCGCCGTAGAAGAGTGGCCTCCCCGCGGACGCACACTGGACAGTGTCCTCGCTGAGACCGGCGGCAAACTTCTTGCCGATATTCTCATTCCCTGGATGAACGGAGAAATCGAAGCGCATGAGCAAAATCACGATCTTGCCACCTACTGCCAGCAATTCTCCAAAGAAGACGGGCTGCTCGATCTCTCAGAGGACCCGTATCACAACCTTCTCAAAATTCGTGCGTTTGATGGCTGGCCTGGCACCTACACTTTTTTTAAACGCCCCGGTGTTTCGAACGAAACTCTAAGACTCAAAATCATAACCGCACATATTGAACATGGGAAATTAGTGCTCGACATCGTAAAACCCGAAGGAAGGGGCGACATGTCGTATGCCCAGTTTTCCCAAAGTGGCTCACGACTTGTGTAATTTCTAGTAACTCTTATAGTGCGCAAGCTGCACGGTGATCACCCCTCCCCGGGGTTTGTATCTGGTAGCCAGACTTAGAGAAAGCGAATCTCTAGGTCGGGGAGGGCAGTGCAATGCCCTCCCCATTTTTTTTAAGAACCCCACCGAAGCCAATCTTTGATACGCGCACCCGCCTTTCGAGTCAGTGCAAAACGTTTTGATTTATTTTTTGTGACACGACCCAAGATTTCGTCTTTCATTGCGTCTATCGAAGCATTTACACTTTCTGCATGCGCGACGACGCGCAAATCTTCTTTGCCTGGAATAATAATCTGAATTTCAGAAAACCAATTCTCCCCTCGCTGAGAATGTCCCGCTGCACGGCCAAGTTCTATTTCACAGCGAGCAACATCCGCCTCGTCACCCAAATGTTTCTCTATGGTCTGTAAACGCTCGTCGAGGTAATCCTGCACGCCCGGAGTCATCTCAAAATCAGTTGCCTTAATGCGAATATCCATAGGTTTGAAATTAAGAATAATTACACCGTTACTACAATTCTCTCATACAAAACGTTTCAAGCTCTCCTATTATCGTACCACTTCAAACGTCTTTCGCGACCCACGATTTCCGGTAACAAAGTGCACGTCAGAAACCGCTACCTTATATTGCAGCGCGATCAGTTGCTGAACCCGAGTATTTGCCTCGTTGCGTTCTGCTTTTTGTTTTACCGCAATGCCAAATTCATGCTCTTTTACTTGGCACACGAGTTCTCGCCTCGCCCCAGGGGTTACATGCACAATGACTTTCATACCCGGTTAGTACAATTTAGAATAATTTACTGCGATGCTCAGCTGAAGATAATTGACTTCACCACTTCCCGCTAAACATATCTGCATTCGGCTGTTTGTTTTCATAGTGAGCAATTCTAAATTGTCCTACCGGGCATACCCGGCTCATCGTCAGATCTTCTTATATCTTCCCATAAGCGCCGTTTGCTCTAGGATGTGGCCTTGCATTGCTTTTAGCATGTCCTGTTTGGATGCACCCACTTTAAGGGTGAGACTCGTGTCGAGAGCATAAAGCGTAAAGAGGTATCGGTGTTCGACGGGCTGATATTCTTTTGGGGGGCATGGCCCGATGTATGAATTCTTTCCGGCACCGTTTGCGCCCAAAAGTCCTTCCATCGTCTTCTCTTTTAAATCTGTGAGATTTCCAGGAATGTTAAATAACACCCAGTGCAGAAAAGTACCATCTGGCTTAAGTGCTTTTGGCACATCGGGGTCCTCCATGATTATCGCAAAAGTCTTGGTGCCTACGGGGGGGGAGGCAATAGAAAGTGGCGGAGAAATTTGCGACTCTGCTGGCGTTGCGTCACATGTGTATTTTGACGGAATACTTGTCCCTTCGCCGAACGCCGAACTCGAGAGCGCAAATGCCGAGCTTGTGGCGACGGGGCTAAGCGGAACAATAATTGTCTCATCCCCTCTCTGGCCAAAAAGCCCAGGATTCGTAAACGCAATGAGTGCGAGAAGCATTACAATGCCGATGCCAAAATATGCGTAAGAGGTGTTCATAATTGCCTAATTCCTGTGCGTATACGTAAGTCAATTCTAGCACGCTGGAAAACGTTTCGAATTCCGGCTATACTCCTATTCGTGCGGTCACCAGCCGCACAATACGTATATATTCCGCGGTACCTGCCTGCCGGCAGGCAGGGCTCAGCTGTTTGTAACGAATGCTGACTAAGGTACCGTAAATATAAATATTCCGCGGTAGCTCAGCTGGTAGAGCGCCTCGCTGTTAACGAGGATGTCCTTGGTTCGAGTCCAAGCCGCGGAGCAAGGCTGGACAGACCGACACGAAAGTGTCGGTTTTGTCTTTATCTGCCTCACTATTTGAAGGTTCGAACGCAGGGTTTTCTGACTTAGCTG
>JAYTPG010000057.1:0-4695 GCA_043747375.1 Candidatus Kaiserbacteria bacterium
GTATCTGTGCAGTCTCCAGCAGCCCAAATACGAGGATGACTCGTGCGCTGGGTTCTCGGGTCAGCGACTATTTGTTTAATCGGAGTCATGGCAACCACTTCTGCTACCCAGGCGGTATTTGGAATAAGTCCAATTTCTACAAACACTCCCGTTACAGCCAATTTTTTTTCCTCGCCTGTTTTTGAATCTTTATATCTGAAACCTGTAACGAATTGTGCGCCGTCTACGGCGGTTGGCTCAGCATTAAGAATGATTCTCATATTTGGATGAGCCCTAGCGGCTGCCACGGTAATTTCATCAGCGCGAAAGTTCTCGGTACGATTCAGTAGGTAGACTGTTTTACAGTATGCGAGCAGCTGAAGGGCAGATTCGAATGCTGCGTTGCCTCCGCCTACAACGACGACATTCTGATCTGCAAAAAGCGGCCCGTCGCAGCTCGCGCAATACGTCAGACCTTTTTGATCGTATTCCTTCGCTCCAGGAACTTCGAGCTTGCGACGTGCGGAACCCGATGCAATAAGAAGCGCTTTGGCCTCAACCACTTCTTTATTTGAAAGAGTAACGGTTACTTTTTCGTTCGTCGCAGAAAGCGAGAGGGCCGTAGCAGGGGATTTTACTGTGAGAAATTCGCCCGCGTATTCTTCTGCATGAGCCTTGAGATTCTTGGCAAGATCCACACCACTTATTTTTGGCGTCCCGATCCAATTGTGAATTTCAGATGATACGTTACTTTGCCCGCCCCATTCCGCGGAAATGAACATTGTTTTCAAGCGTTTTCGAGCAGCATAAACGGCCGCCGCAACTCCTGCTGGACCGCCCCCGACAATAATTAAATCGTACATGTTTGAAAAATTAGTCGCGAAATAAAATAGACATGCTCATTCTAGCATGCGAGAAAATGTAAAGTCTAGTTTACTTCCTGCGCAGAAACGCCGGGAGACCCCCCCACTGATCGTCGTCGGGTGGAGTCGTTCCAGAGGAGCTGTTTGATGGTCGAGCTTCAGGCGGGAGAATGGGCTTTGTGGGTTCACGAAGAACTGATCGCTCAACGTTTGGCTTATCGGTCGCTTCTTCTTTTTTGTCATCGCGCATGAATACTGATATTCGTGAAGGAACTGCCGGCGGTACGTCCTGGTCTTTCTTGCTGGTAACTCGCTGGGCTCCGGAAAAGAGAGATGTGCCCCGACCTGCACTTTCCGGAAAGCCAGTTGCGATGACCGTAACTTTGACCTGACCCTTCTTGAGAGACTCGTCGACGATTGCACCAAAAATGACTTTCGCGTCAGGGTCGATTGCTTCGGTAATAACATTCGCAGCATCTTGTATTTCAAGCATGCCTAGGTCGTCGCCGCCCGCTACAGAAAAGAGAACGCCCTTTGCTCCAGAAATCGAAACTTCGAGGAGAGGAGAGTTGATGGCGGCTTTTGCGGCAATTTCTGCGCGTTTCTCACCAATCGCTGTTCCGATACCCATGAGAGCGCTTCCTGCGTTGTGCATAATCGTGCGCACGTCAGCGAAGTCGACGTTGATGATTCCCGTTTGTGTGATGAGGTCCGAGATGCCTTCAACCGCTTGTTTCAATATGTCGTCACACATCGCGAACGCATTTTTAATGCCCGTGTCTCTTGCCACAATCGAAAGAAGCTTGTCGTTCGGTATGACGATAGACGCGTCCACGGCCTTTCGCAATTCTGCCAGGCCCTGCTCTGCGAGACGGAGGCGCTGCTGGCCTTCAAACGCAAATGGGCGAGTTACGACGCCTACGGTAAGTGCGCCAAGTTCGCGAGCGATTTTTGCAACAACAGGAGCGGCTCCGGTTCCCGTCCCGCCTCCCATACCGCAGGTGATAAACACCATGTCTGAGCCTTTGATAGCTTCTTGGATTTCTTCACGCGTCTCTTCAGCGGCCTGCTTTCCCAGATCTGGATTCATGCCTGTGCCGAGGCCGCGGGTGAGGGTTTTGCCTATGTGGATCTTCTTCTTTGCTTTTGATTTTGCGAGATCCTGGGCATCGGTGTTTATCGCGATAAAGTCCACGCCCTGCATACTTGAAGACACCATGTGATTCACGGTATTTCCTCCTGAGCCTCCAACACCAATAACTCGAATTCGCGCAAATGATTCTACTTCCGACTTCACTTGCTTTGTCATAGTTAAGGCACTATATCACAGTCGACAGACCTACAATGTTGATTAGTTGCCTCTCTTGATGCGTAATATTTTGCGCCTTTGGTGTGTACAACTCCTACGGTAACAGCGATTTTAAGCCATTTTTTAGGGTTTCCCAACTGTCCGCAAATATGTCCGAAATCGAGTGCCCGCTCGTTGTCATATCTTCAGCATACGCCCAACGGCAAAGCCCGTAGGCCACAGCCCACGTCGCATCGACAGAAACACTTCGAGCAAGGAGTCCGACGCTACTCACTTGCGATGGAAGTTTAAGAACGCTTTTTGCTATTTCACTGGCTTGTGCGATGCCAGACCCGCCGCCCGTAATAACGATGCCCGCGGGAAGAAGGCGCTGTCTATTAATTGATTTGAGATGTGTATTTACTAAGGTGAACATGTCCTTTAATCGTGCGTTCACTATTGCTTGGATTTTTTTTCCTGGAATGTCACCGCCTAATACCGCACCTCGTTTTGCCTGTTCTGCTTCAGGGAGCGGTAATTGAAAATCAAGCGCAATTTTTTCAGTTATTGCCGACGCGCCAATCGGGAACACTTTTATTGAAACGGGAATGTCATTGTCATAAATAACGACTGAAAGAGTTTCGGAGCCAATGTTTGCGAGCACAACGCCCGCTGTTTTTTGGGCTTTGGTGAGGGTTACAAAACTAGCTGCAATGGGGCTCGCCATCACGCCCTCGGCTTCGATGCCTGCATGTTCGACAGCGTTTAATATGTCGTCATGGTGTTTGGCGAGCATAGTTATGAGCAGCGTGTCTACGGAAAGCTTGGTGCCCTGCAAGCCTTCCGGTTTGCCAAAACACTTTGTTCCGTCTACGCGGTATTCAAGTGGAATCGCATGAATTACACTGCGATTGATAAGCTTTGAGGCAGCCCTTTTTTCACTTTCTCGAACGGCACGTTCCATATCACGAAGCGTAACGATGCCCCCGGAGGTCGTAAGGGATACATCGCCGGTTGACTTCACTTCGTCGAGTCCGATGCCACCGACGGCGACACGGGCGTGATTTATTTTTACTTTCGCCGCGCCTGCCGCTCGCTCGAGCGCTTCGCGAACACTGCGTGCCGCTTCTGCGGTGTCGACAATGTATCCATGACGCATTCCGTGAGACATTGAAGTCCCCGTGCCCAGCACTTGCATTGGCGAATCAGCATTTTCTCCAGGCGCTGCAATGACGACCTTCACATGATAGGTGCCAATATCTATTCCGGTATAAAATTTTTGCATGGTGCTTCGGATCAGCACCTTCTCGACACTATTCGGTCAGACCGAAATGTCGAAGGATGTTCTGCTCCAATCTCTCCATTGTATCCCCATGCTGGTGACCCTTCAAATGGTGACAACCGTGGACAAAGAGAAGCGCGAGTCTCTCTTTGTGAGAAATACCGAGCTTTCGTGCCTCGCGTGCGGCTTTAGGAACATTCAAAAAAATTTCCCCGGATGATTTCTCGTAGAGAAAAGAGAGAACGTTCGGAGAGTAGGTCTTTTTTCGATACGTGGCGTTCATTCTCGTGGCGAGTCCGTCAGCGCAGAGAACAAGTGAAAGATCGAAAGAAGTTCCTAAGACGTGCTCGGCAATCTCCTTGTAGGGGAGCTTGGGGTAGCTTTCACGAAGGGTGCTGGTGAGAGCGAAAGACATTCAAACGTTAGCGAGCGATCGGGGTGTTCTCTCCGAGGCCTGAACCAGTAGTTGAAGGACGTGGGGTGGTCTGTGGTTCGCGGTCGCGATTGAATGGTCGGCGCTGTGAGCGCTCCTCCGCCTTGCCTTCTTTTACCAATTTCTTGAAGTCTGAGCGACGTTTTAAGAGTTTGAGAGCCTTCTTTTTCTTCACAGTCTTTGAGATGCCTCGTGCAAAATAGCGCAATTTTCGGGCATTTCTCACGAGTCCGGTGCCTTGAACACGGCGGGAGAATTTGCGGATAGTCGAAAGGGTACTTTCGCTGCCACTTTTCTGAACTTCTGCAATTATCATAGGTAGGCGCAATTCTACCACGGAGACTGTGTATTTACAAGTTGGGAGTAGCGCCCTATGCGTGGCTCTCCGCTCGTGCGCCCATGCGACGTCTGCGGAGGTAGTTTGTGAGGTCGTCGATCGAAACTGTTTCCTGAGAGTTGGTAGCGACTTCGCGGACCAAGATCGCATTTTCGACTGCCTCCTTGTGGCCCATAATCAAGATGTAAGGCACTCCCAAGCGACTCGCGACGTTCATTTGCTCACCCAACCGTTCGAAGGTAAGCGACTGATGAATTGGAATTTCAGCCTGTCGAAGGTGTTCGATTATGGTGAGGGCGCGACGACGTGCTTCGATACCAAGATGGGCAAAGAAAATACCAGGGTCAGGGCGGACATATTTTTTAGGCTTGACCCCACCGCGCGTTTCAACAGAAATACCAATCATGGCAGCTGACTCAGGGCGCTTTGCAAAGCGGCTCACAACCGGGTCATAGCGCCCACCAAAGGCGACCGGCAAACGGGTCTGGGTCTCCGAATCGAGGGTCGAAATCT